>NZ_LGDO01000313.1:0-55813 GCF_001279805.1 Streptomyces sp. XY431 | reverse complement strand
GGCCGACGCCCGCCCCCGCCCCGGTCGTGGTGCGGCTGTCCGCCGACGGCCCGGTGGTCCGCGCCCCGGGCGACGGCATGGACCTGCTCGGCGAGGCCTTCGCCCAGGACGCCGAGTGGCTGGTCGTGCCCGCCACCCGGTTCGGGCCGGAGTTCTTCACCCTGGGCACCCGACTCGCCGGGGAGGTCACCCAGAAGTTCGCCCAGTACCGGGTCGGCCTCGCCGTGGTCGGCGACCTCTCCGCGTACACCGGGGCCAGTGGCGCGCTGCGCGACTTCGTCCGGGAGAGCAACCGGGGCCGCCAGCTGTGGTTCCTCGCCGACGAGGCCGAGTTCGACGCCCGGATCGACGCGCTGCACGAGGCCCGGAACGGCGCCTCCCGACCGTCCCCGTGACCCGTTCCGCTTGCCCCGCGACGGCATCGGGTCGACCGTGGAGCTGATCCGTGCCGGGGGGAGGTGGAGCGGAGGGCCGGTCACGAGATATCTTGACGTCAAGACGTTGGAGACGTGAAGCGGAGTACCGATGACTGACTCGACCATCATCTATACGCACACCGACGAGGCGCCTGCCCTGGCGACGTACTCGTTCCTGCCGGTCGTCCAGGCGTACGCCTCGACCGCGGGCGTGAAGGTGGAGACGCGCGACATCTCCCTCGCCGGGCGGATCATCGCGAGCTTCCCGGAGCGTCTGACCGAGGACCAGCGGATCGGCGACGCCCTCGCCGAGCTGGGCGCCCTTGCCAAGACCCCGGGCGCCAACATCATCAAGCTGCCGAACATCTCGGCCTCGATCCCGCAGCTCAAGGCCGCCGTGGCCGAGCTGCAGGCGCAGGGCTACGCGCTGCCGGACTACCCGGACGACCCGCGGACCGACGAGGACAAGGACGTCCGCGCCCGCTACGACAAGGTCAAGGGCAGCGCCGTCAACCCGGTCCTGCGCGAGGGCAACTCCGACCGCCGCGCCCCCGCGTCGGTCAAGAACTACGCCAAGACCCACCCGCACCGCATGGGCGCCTGGTCGGCCGACTCCAAGACCAATGTCGCCACCATGGGCGTGAACGACTTCCGCTCCACCGAGAAGTCGACCGTGATCGGCGAGGCCGGCGCGCTGCGCATCGAGCTGCTCGCCGAGGACGGCAGCACCACCGTGCTGCGCGAGTCGGTCCCGGTGCTGGCCGGCGAGGTCGTGGACGCCTCGGTCATGCGCGCCGCCGCGCTGAACGAGTTCCTGGCCGCGCAGGTCGCCCGTGCCAAGGCCGAGGGTGTGCTGTTCTCGGTCCACCTCAAGGCCACCATGATGAAGGTCTCGGACCCGATCGTCTTCGGCCACGTGGTCCGGGCGTTCTTCCCGCAGACCTTCGCCAAGTACGGCGAGGTCCTGGTCGCCGCCGGTCTGAACCCGAACAACGGCCTCGGCGGCATCCTGGCCGGCCTCGACGCGCTGGAGAACGGCGCCGAGATCAAGGCCTCCTTCGAGGCCGAGCTGGCCGCCGGTCCGGCCCTGGCCATGGTCGACTCGGACAAGGGCATCACCAACCTGCACGTGCCGAGCGACGTCATCGTCGACGCCTCGATGCCGGCCATGATCCGCACCTCCGGCCACATGTGGGGCCCGGACGGCCAGGAGGCCGACACCCTGGCCGTGCTGCCGGACAGCAGCTACGCCGGTGTCTACCAGGCCGTCATCGACGACTGCCGCGCCAACGGCGCCCTGGACCCGGCCACCATCGGCTCGGTCCCGAACGTCGGCCTGATGGCCCAGGCCGCCGAGGAGTACGGCAGCCACGACAAGACCTTCGAGATCGCCGCCGCCGGCACCGTCCGCCTGGTCGACGCCGCCACCGGCGAGGTCGTCCTGGAGCAGGCCGTCCAGCCGGGCGACATCTTCCGCGCCTGCCAGACCAAGGACCTGCCGATCCGCGACTGGGTGAAGCTGGCCGTCACCCGCGCCCGGGTCAGCGGCGACCCGGCCGTCTTCTGGCTGGACGAGACCCGCGCCCACGACGCCGTGCTGATCGAGAAGGTCAAGGCGTACCTGCCGGAGCACGACACCACCGGTCTGCAGATCGAGATCCTGGCCCCGGTCGAGGCCACCACGTTCTCGCTGGAGCGCATCCGTCGCGGCGAGAACACCATCTCGGTGACCGGCAACGTGCTGCGCGACTACCTGACCGACCTGTTCCCGATCCTGGAGCTGGGCACCAGCGCCAAGATGCTGTCGGTCGTCCCGCTGATGAACGGCGGCGGCCTGTTCGAGACCGGCGCCGGCGGCTCCGCCCCGAAGCACGTCCAGCAGCTGGTCAAGGAGAACTACCTGCGCTGGGACAGCCTGGGCGAGTTCTTCGCGCTGGCCGCCAGCTTCGAGCACCTGGCCCGCACCACCGGCAACGCCCGCGCCCAGGTGCTGGCCGACACCCTGGACCGCGCCACCGGCACCTTCCTCAACGAGGACAAGTCGCCGAGCCGCCGCCTCGGTGGCATCGACAACCGCGGCAGCCACTTCTACCTGGCCATGTACTGGGCCCAGGAGCTGGCCGGCCAGACCGAGGACGCCGCCCTGGCCGAGGCCTTCGCGGGCCTGGCCAAGACGCTGACCGAGCAGGAGGCGGCCATCGTCGAGGAGCTCGTCGCCGTGCAGGGCTCCGCGGTCGAGCTCGGCGGCTACTTCCAGCCGGACCCGGCCAAGGCCGCGGCCGTGATGCGTCCCTCGAAGACGCTCAACGAGGCCATCGCCAACCTCGGCTGATCCCGCCCGCAGCGCGCACGACCCGGGAGGCCCCGGGGTCCGTACCGACGGACCCCGGGGCCTCCCGGCGTTCCACCGCCCGGGGGCGGCGGGGGCGGGGCGTTCAGTGCCCCTCGCCGTCCGGGCGGGCCTGCCGGGGGAGCAGGAAGGCGATCACGAAGGCCGCCGCGAGCAGCGCGGCGACCAGGCCGTAGGTCAGGCCGGCCGCGTGTCCGAAGCCGTCGGTGCGGGCCCAGCCGAAGAACGCGGTGCCGAGCAGGGCCACGCCCATCGAGCCGCCGAGCTGCTGCTGGGCGTTGAGCACGCCGGAGGCGGAGCCGGTCTCGGACTCCTCGACCCCGGCGAGCGCGATGTCGAAGAACGGGGCCATGATCAGGCCGAGGCCGAGGCCGGCCAGGGCGAGTGCCGGCGCCAGCTGCCAGGAGGTGAGGCCGGCGGCGCCGTCCACGGTGACCCACAGACCGAGCGCACCCGCGGCGGCCAGCACCATGCCGAGGTGCAGCACCCGGCGGCCGTACCGGGGGGCCAGCAGGGCGCCGGACAGCACGGCGCCGACGACCACGCCGATCGAGAGCGGGATCATCGACAGCCCGGCGTGCAGTGGGGTCCAGCCGAGGCCGAGCTGGAGGTGGAGGGTGAAGACCAGCATCAGGCCGGAGAGGGCGGCGAAGAACACCAGCCCGGTGGCGAGCGCCGAGACGAAGGCCCGCTTGCCGAAGAGCGAGGGCTCGATCAGCGGGGTTCCGCCGCGCCGCAGGACGCCGCGCTGCTGGACGGTGAAGAGCCAGGCCGTCGGCACCGAGGCGGCCATCGAGAGGAAGGTCCACAGCGGCCAGCCGAGCTCGCGGCCCTGCACCAGCGGGTAGACCAGCAGCAGGACGGCCAGGCCGAGCACGAGCACGCCGACCGGGTCGATCCGCCCGGCACCGGTGCCGGTACCAGTGGTGATCCGGGAGCTGCGGTCGCCGGGCAGGATCCGCCCGGCGGCGAACACGGTGAGCAGGCCCACCGGCAGGTTGATCAGGAAGACCGCCCGCCAGCCGAGGCCGAACCAGTCGGCCCCGGTGAGGTAGCCGCCGAGGGTCGGGCCGAGGACCGAGGAGAGCCCGAGGATCGGGCCGAACAGGCCGAAGGCGGTGCCGAGCTCCTTGGGCGGGAACATCGCCTTGATCAGGCCGAGGCCCTGCGGGATGAGCAGCGCCGCGAACAGGCCCTGCACGGTGCGGGCGGCGACCAGGGTGCCGGCGCCGGGCGCGGCCGCGCAGAGCACCGAGGCGAGGGTGAAGCCGCCCGCGCCGAGGAGGAACAGGCGCTTGCGGCCGAAGAGGTCGCCGAGCCGGCCGCCGGTGATCAGCAGGACGGCGAAGGCGAGCGTGTAGGACGCGGTGATCCACTGGATCTGGGCGTCGCTGCCGCCCAGGTCCTGCCGGACGGCGGGGGCGGCGACGCCGACGATCGTGGTGTCGAGGAGGTCCATCACCTCGGCGGCGAGGATGACGGCGAGTCCTGCCCAGCGCAGCCGGTAGCCGGTGGACGGCGTTCCGGTGGGCGCGGGTGGGGCGATCTGGCTGGCCTGACTGGTCATGGGGAGGTCTCCGGAGCGAGAGCCAGTGACGAACGTCGTTCGTCATCACGAACACTGTTTTCTTGAACGAACAGTGTTCTCCCATGGAACGGTGTTCGTGTCAAGTACTGTGGGTCCTGTCACCGACCACGAAGGAGCCCCCATGACCAGTGCCGCCCCGCGCTCCGGCTGGCCCGAGCACTGGCAGGACAGGGATCGGGCGCCCCGGCGGCAGCCGCTGAGCCGGGAGCGGATCGTCGAGGCGGCGCTGCGGATCGTCGACACCGAGGGCATGGACGCCCTGAGCATGCGGCGGGTCGGCCAGGAGCTCGGCACCGGCGCGGCCAGCCTCTATGCCCACGTCGGCTCCAAGGAGGAGCTGGTCGAGCTGGTCCTCGACCTCGCCTACGCCGACATCGAGCTGGAGGAGGCCGACCCGGCCCGCTGGGAGGAGCAGATCAAGGACCTGCTGCGGCGCTCCCGCGCGGCGCTGCTCGCGCACCGCGACCTGGCCAAGGCCGCCGTGGTCGCCAATGTCCCGATCACTCCGCACGCGATGGACATCGCCGAGGCGATGCTCGCCATCCTGCGGGCCGGCGGCCTGGACGAGCAGACCGCCGCCTACGGGGTCGACCTGCTGGGCCTGTACACCACCGCGACCGCCTTCGAGGCGTCCACCCGGGGCGGGGGCAATACCCAGGAGTTCACCGAGCGGATCCACGACTACTTCGCGACCATCCCGGCCGAGCGCTATCCGATGATCACCTCGATGTCCGCGGCGCTCACCCGCAACGTCGGCGACGAGCGCTTCGAGTTCGGCCTGGACATCCTGGTCGCCGGCCTCGCCCGGCAGGCCCCGCGCGGCGCCTGAGCCCGGCCCTTCCGGCACGACAGGGCCCGGGCACGACGAAGCCCCCGTCCGCGATCGGACGGGGGCTCGTCGAAGGTCTTCGGCCGGATCAGCCGGCGTCGGCCGCCGGTCGCCGGTTGCGCTGGTCCAGCGAGGCCAGATAGGCGTTGTAGGCCGCCAGCTCGGCGTCACCGCTGCGGTCCTCGGCGCGGTCCCGGCGGCGCGAGAGCCGCTCCTCCGAGCGCATCCACTGGTAGACCAGCGCGATCAGCACGATCGCGGTCGGGATCTCGCCGAACGCCCAGGTGATGCCGCCGGCCAGCTTCTGGTCGGCCAGCAGGTCGGTGCCGGGCGGCGCGCCCTCGGTGGTGAAGGTCTTGACCAGCTGGTGGTTGGCCATCATCACCGCGACGCCGAAGAAGGCGTGGAACGGCATGCCCATGAACAGCTCGATGATCCGCATCACATGGCCCGGCCGGTGCGGGCCCGGGTCCACGCCCATGATCGGCCAGAAGAACACCAGCCCGGTCGCCAGGAAGTGCACCATCATGGCGATGTGCCCGAGCCGGTACTGCATGAGGAAGTCGAACAGCGGGGTGAAGTAGACGCCGTACAGGCTCGCGATGAACAGCGGGATGGTGAAGCCCGGGTGCGAGATCACCTTCACATAGGTCGAGTGCAGCAGCGCCACCAGCAGCTCGCGCGGCCCGCGCGGACGCCCCTTGCCGGTCGGCCGCAGCGCGCGCAGCGCCAGGGTGATCGGCCCGCCGAGCAGCAGCAGGATCGGCGACAGCATGGAGAGCACCATGTGCTGGATCATGTGCGCGCTGAACAGCACCATGCCGTAGTCGTTCAGCCCGGTGCAGGTGACCAGGATCACCGAGCCGATGCCCAGCACCCAGGCCACCGTGCGCCCGACCGACCAGCTGTCCCCGCGCCGCCGCAGCCGCACCACGCCGAGGAGGTACAGCGCGAGCCCGGCCAGGGCGGCGGCCAGGAACACCCAGTCGGGGGACCAGGTGAGCACATTGGAGAACGTGAAGGGTCCTAGTTCGGTCATCCCGCCGTGGTGGTGCATGCCTGACATTCCGTCGCCCATCGGCGGGTCCTGCTTTCCGTCCTCGCGGTCCCTGGGTGGGTCCGGTTCGCCCGTTTTGCTTCGTCGTACAGCCTAGGCGGGCCTTACCCCGGCCGGCCCCCCGGCCCCCTGTCGGCCGGCTCAGCCCTTCGGGACGAGGACGTTCCCGTTGCGGCGGCCGGCGGCGAAGTCGTCGACGTTCCGGACGGTGGCGGCGATGATCTGGCCGACCGCGGTGCGGGTGAAGTAGGCCTGGTGGCTGGTGACCAGGACCTGGGGGAAGGTGACCAGGCGGGCGAGGGTGTCGTCGGTGATGCCCTCGATCGAGCGGTCGGTGAAGAAGACGCCGGTCTCCTCCTCGTAGACGTCGAGGCCGACGCCGGAGAGGTGTCCGGCGCGGAGGGTCTCGACCAGGGCGGCGCTGTCGACGAGGCCGCCGCGGCTGGAGTTGACCAGGATCGCGTCCTCCTTCATGCGGGCGAGGGCGGTGGCGTCGATGAGGTGGTGGGTGGCCGGCAGCAGGGGGACGTGGAGGCTGACGAGGTCGGCGCGGGAGAGCAGTTCGGGGAGTTCGGTGTAGGTCAGGCCGAGGTCGAGGCAGGCGGGGTTGGGGGCGATGTCCCAACCCAGGAGTTCGGTGCCGAATCCGGCCGCGATGCGGGTGAAGCACTCGCCGATCTTGCCGGTGCCGATGACGCCGACGGTCATGCCGTGGATGTCGCGGCCGAGCAGGCCGTCGAGGCGGAAGTCGAACTCGCGGGAGCGGTTGGCGGCCCGGGTGAGCCTGCGGTTGACGGCCAGCGCCAGGGCCCACGCGTGCTCGGCAACTGAGTACGGGCTGTAGTGGGAGACGCGGGCGACGGTGAGGCCGAGGGCGGCGGCGGCGTCGAGGTCGATGTTGTTGAAGCCGGTGGAGCGCTGGGCGACCAGCTCGGTGCCGCCGGCGGCGAGGACGGCGAGGGTGGCGGCGTCGAGCTCGGCGTTGACACTGCTGCTGACCGCCGGGTACCCGGCGGCGAGCGGGGCGGTGTCGCGGTTGAGGAAGACGGGGAGGCAGCGCAGCGCGTGCCGGCCCGCGAAGGCCTTCTCCAGCAGCGGTCGTTCGTCGGCCTGTACGCCGTACGCGAGGATCTCCATCGCCTGGTCCCTCCTGGGTCCGTCCGGTCCATTGCGCTCCTCCGGTCACGCTAGGCCGTGTCCTCCGGACCCCGCCAGGTGGACGCCGCCGGGGGTGCTCGCTGGCGTGATCGCTGCGTGTTCGGCACGTGACAGAAAATGACCGGATTTATACGCAACCCTACGTACCCCCGCCGATCGGCTGTTCCGTAGGTCAACAAGCATTGCGACCATCGAAACGAGTGATTCGATCAAGGAATCACCTTCGTTTAACGATTAACCAATCGTTCGTGAACAGTGCCCGAACCACAGTCCCGGGCACTCGAGGGGGTATCACCATGTCCGAAGACACCCATGCCACGGAGCTGACGCGCCGACGGATGCTCCAGGGGGCCGCGGCCGCCCTGACCGTCGCCACCGGCACCGTCGTGATCGGTCTCGCGGGCCCGGGCGGCGGGGCCGCCACCGCCGCCGACCCGGGCGCGTCCGACAGTTTCGACGAGGTCTTCCAGGGCCGCCGGATCCAGGGCCGTCCGGCCGTCGGGGGGAGCCACCACCACGGCGGCGGCGCCGGCACCGGCTACGAGGTGCGGATCGACGGCGACGAGCTGCACATGATGCGCAACGCCGACGGCACCTGGATCAGCGTCGTCAACCACTACCAGACCTTCGCGACGCCGCGCGCGCTCGCCCGGGCCGCCGTCAACGACCTCCAGGGCGCGACGCTCGTCCCCGTCGCCACCGCCTGATTCCGGCCACCCGGCCACCCGAGACCGACACACCACCACCAGAGGGGGGACTCATGGGAGTCCGCAAGAACCAGGCGAACCTGACGGCCCAGGAGAAGCGCGCCTTCGTCAACGCCGTGCTGGCGCTCAAGGCGAACGGCGGCTACGACCCGTTCGTCACCACGCACAACCAGTTCATCCTCAGCGACGTCGACAACGGCGAGCGCACCGGGCACCGCTCGCCCTCCTTCCTGCCCTGGCACCGCCAGTACCTGCTGGAGTTCGAGCGGGCGCTGCAGGCCGTCGACCCCAGCGTCAACCTCCCGTACTGGGACTGGACCGCCGACCGCACCGCCACCGCCGGCATCTGGGGCGCCGACTTCATGGGCGGCAACGGCCGCAGCAGCGACGGCCAGGTGACCACCGGTCCGTTCGCCTTCTCCGGCGGCAACTGGCGGCTCAACGTCAACACCGACAGCCGCACCTATCTGCGCCGCCAGCTCGGCACCGGGGTGGCCCAGCTGCCCAGCCGGGCCGACACCGAGTCGGTGCTCGCCATCACCACCTACGACGCCGCGCCCTGGAACAGCTCCTCGGCCGGTTTCCGCAACAACCTGGAGGGGTGGCGCGGGGTCAACCTGCACAACCGGGTTCACGTCTGGGTGGGCGGCCAGATGGCCACCGGCATGTCGCCCAACGACCCGGTGTTCTGGCTGCACCACTGCTTCGTCGACAAGCTGTGGTCCGAGTGGCAGAAGCGCAACCCCGGCAAGACCTACCTGCCGACGGCCGGCACGCCCGACGTGATCGACCTCAACGACCGGATGAAGCCGTGGAACACGGTCACCCCGGCCGACCTGCTCGACCACAGCGGCACCTACACCTACGACACCGGGTTCTGATCGGCTGACCGACGCCGGTCCGGTTCCGCTCCCGGCGGGGCAGTCGCCGCGAACGGCCCCGGCCCCCGAGAGTCGCGCTCTCGGGGGCCGGGGCACCGGACGTGCGGGGGCGGGCGGTCAGATGACCGTCTCGGCCTCCAGGTAGCGGTCGGCCGGCACGGTCTTCAGCTCGGCCACCGCCTCGGCCAGCGGCACCAGGCTGATGTTGGTGCCCTGGAGGGCGGTGATGTGCCCGAAGGCGCCCTTGTGGACGGCCTCCACGGCGTGCCAGCCGAAGCGGGTGGCGAGGACCCGGTCGTAGGCGGTCGGGGTGCCGCCGCGCTGGGTGTGGCCGAGGATGACCGGACGGGCCTCCTTGCCGAGCCGGTGCTCCAGCTCGCTGGAGAGCTGGGTGGCGATGCCGGTGAAGCGCTCGTGGCCGTAGATGTCCTTGCTGCCCTCCTCCCAGTGCATGGTGCCGGGCTCGGGCTTGGCGCCCTCGGCGCAGACCACGATGGCGAACTTCTTCTGGCGGTCGAAGCGCTCCCGGACGACCGCGGTGAGCTTCTCGATGTGGAACGGGCGCTCCGGCACGACGATCGCGTGCGCGCCCGCCGCCATGCCCGCGTTCAGGGCGATCCAGCCGGTGTGGCGGCCCATGACCTCGACCACCATCACGCGCTGGTGCGACTCGGCGGTGGTCTTCAGCCGGTCCAGCGCCTCGGTGGCGACCGAGACGGCGGTGTCGAAGCCGAAGGTGACATCGGTGCACGCGATGTCGTTGTCGATGGTCTTCGGCACACCGACGATCGGCAGGCCCGCGTCGCTCATCAGCTTGGCGGCCTTGAGGGTGCCCTCGCCGCCGATCGGGATCACCGCGTCCAGGCCGAGGTCCGCGCAGTACTGCTTGGCGCGCTCGACGCCGTCGCGCAGATGGCTGGGCTGGACCCGGGAGGACCCGAGGATGGTGCCACCCTGGGCGAGGATGCCGCTCACCGAGTCGAGGGTCAGGGGCCGGTGGTGCCCTTCGAGGAAACCGCGCCAGCCGTCCTCGAACCCGATGATCTCGTCGCCGTGGTCGACCACCCCCCGGTGGACCACGGACCGGATCACGGCGTTCAGGCCGGGGCAGTCACCGCCGCTGGTCAGCACTCCAATACGCATTGCTTTGCAACTCCCGAGCAGAACCGAGGAACGGCCGGACTACAGGCTGGGACGACGGACCGCCACCGTGACAGGCCGTACCCGCGCCGGGTGGGCGCGGAGGTGACTGTCGGGTGAAGGACCGGCCGATTCGGACAGAACATCCGAAACCGGCCGTGGAGTCGAGCATACGGTCCCTGCGTCCGGCCGGGCAGGAGCCGACGCGGGAGCGGCGTCGTCGACGCCCCCGCGTGGAAATGCAGCCTGCTGCCGAGGAGGGTGTGCAGCCGGCAGCCCCGGGACGGGGCAGCCCCATTGTCGTACGTCCCGGCCCGTCCGTGGAGCCCATGACCGCATCGCGGGCACCGGGCGGACGGACCGGGGGTGTACTACGCGGGGCGCGTCGTGGCCGCGATGCGCTCGGCGCGCAGCGCGTCGTACCAGGTGGTGTCGGCCGGCGGCAGGGCGTTCACGTCCAGCGCCAGCTTGAGCAGCATGTCCGCGACGGCGGGGTTGCGCGCCATCACCGGGCCGTGCAGGTAGGTGCCGAAGACGGTGTCCCGCCAGGCGCCCTCGGTGCCGTCGCCGGTGCCGTTGCCCCGGCCGGCGGTGACCCGGGCCAGCGGCTTGACGCCCTGGCCGAGGTGGGTCACGCCCTGGTGGTTCTCGAACCCGGTCAGCTGCGGCAGGCCGAGCGCCGGGTCCACGTCGGCCAGCACGTCGCCGACGCAGCGCTCGCCCTCGCCGCGGGTGGTCCACACGTCCAGCAGGCCGAGGCCCGGCTCGCGCTGGCCGAGGTCGTTGACGAACTCGTGGCCGAGGATCTGGTAGCCGGCGCAGACCGCGAAGATGATCGCGCCGTTCTCGGCCGCCCGGACCAGCCCGGTGTCGTTGCGCAGCCGCTCGGCGGCCAGCCGCTGCGGGCGGTCCTCACCGCCGCCGATCAGGTAGATGTCCCCGCTGGTGGGCACCGACTGGTCGGAGCGGACGTCGATCCGGGTCACGTTGAGATGGCGCTGGCGGGCCCGGCGCTCCACGACCAGGGCATTGCCCCGGTCGCCGTAGGTGCTGAGCAGGTCGGGGTAGACCCAGACCACGCGCAGGCTGCTCTCACTCATCCTCGAAGGCCTTCCATGACGTACGTGCGGTGGGCTGCTGGGGGCTGCGGGTGCCGCTCCGGCATCAGCCGGCCACGACCTTCCGCAGCTGCTGGAAGGCGGTGTAGTTGGCGATCGCCTCGATCCGGCCGGGCGGGGCCATCCGGACGGCCTGCTCCAGCGAGTCCACGACGTGGAACTGCAGCCCGGCGACCTCCAGGCGCACCGCGAGGTCCAGCTTGCGCTGGCCCAGCACGAAGACCGGGTGCCCGGCCAGCCGCTCGTAGTCGACGTCCCACAGCCAGGAGGTGTCGGTGCCGTCCGCGTCGAGCGCGTTGACCGAGAGCACCACCGGGGTGGGCGGGCCGTCGATCAGCGAGAAGGTCTCCAGCCAGCCGGCCGGGTTCTTGGCCAGCAGCAGCCTTATGTCACGGCCCTGGTACTGCACCACGTCGTAGCGGCCGGCGACCGCGGTGACGCCGCGCATCCGCTCCAGGGCGACCTGCGGGGAGACGCCGAACACGGCGGCGACCGCGGCCGAGCTGGTGGCGTTGGCGAGGTTGGCCCGGCCGGGCAGCTGGAGCTGGATCGGCCAGGCGCCGCGCTGCGGGTCGACCACATGGGTGCCCTGGAGCGCCCAGTGCGGGTTGGGGCGCCGGAAGCCGCACTCCTGGCAGAACCAGTCGTCGCCGGGGCGCTGCATCACACCGCCGCAGGCGGGGCAGGACCAGGCGTCCTCCTTCCACGCCTGTCCGGCGGCCACCCAGACCACCTTCTTGCAGGAGGAGGCGGCCCAGGTCACCAGCGGGTCGTCGGCGTTGGCGATCACCACGGCCTCGGTGTCCTGGAGGCCCTCGCGCCACTTCTCGGCCATCATCCGGGTCTCGGCGGCGCGGTCGAGCTGGTCGCGGGAGAGGTTGAGCAGGGCGATCGCCTTGGGACGGGTGTCGCGGGCGACGCCGGCCAGGTACTTCTCGTCGACCTCGATCACGCCGAAGCGGGCCTCCGAGCCGCCGGCCAGGGCGGAGGTGATGCCGGCCGGCATGTTGGCGCCCAGGGCGTTGGAGACCACCGGGCCGGCGGCGCGCAGCGCCTCGGCGATCAGGCGGGTGGTGGTGGTCTTGCCGTTGGTGGCGCTGACCAGCACCACGTCCAGGTGGTCGGCGAGGGTGGCGAGCAGATCGGGGTCGAGCCTGAGCGCGACCTTGCCGCCGATCACCGAGCCGCTGCCTCGGCCGGCCTTGCGGGACACGGCGGCGGCCACCTTGCCGGCGGTCACCGCGATCTTCGCGCGTGCCGGCAGCGAGGCGTCGCGTGCGCCTGTGGGCTCCGATTCGGTGCCTGCCATGCTCAGTGGTTCCTCCTTGCTGCGGCACCGCCCGGGGGCCGGACTACGGGCCGTCGGGCGGCGGGGACGGGATCAGCCTACCGACTCCGCCGCCCGGCTCGACCCCCCGGACCCCGTGCCGCCTGCTGCGACGCCCCGGGAGCGGCGGTCCGGGAGGTCCTGACGCGGGATCAGGATCGGCGGTGTACGGACGGGCCGTTCGCCGTCGGGGACGCCTGAGCGGGGTGCGGCGGTTCCGCGCGCGCCCCGGGCCGGGCGGCACGGGGGCCGCCCGGCCCGGGGCCGGTGAGGTTCTTGGTGAGGATGTGGTGAAGAAATGACCGGACGATTACCGGACCTGTCCGATCTGCTCACCGGTACGGCTCGATCGCGGCACCGGGTGGCCCCATCAGCGGCTCCATGAGCGGCTCCGCGAGCAGCCCGAGGGCGGCCCCGGGAGGGTCCCGTTCTCAGCGGCCCGGACGGGTCTGCCACGGCACCGGGAGCTCCTCGGCGGCCTCCGCCAGATGGGCGGTGATCACCAGGGTGCCCTCGTCCACCTCGTAGTCCAGCGGGGCCGCCAGCCGGCGCATGGTCGCGATCAGCCCGGTGTTGGACGACTGGGTGACCGCGTACACCGTCTCCACCCCGGCCTCCAGGGCCAGCGCGGACATCCGCCGCATGAGGTCCAGGCCCAGCCCGCGCCGCTGCCAGGCGTCCTCGACCAGCACCGCCACCTCGGCGCTGTCGTCGTCCCACATCAGGTGCCCGAGGGCCACGATCCGCCCGTCCGCCGTCTCCACCGCCAGGGCCTGCCCGTGCCGGGCGTCCAGCAGGTGGTCCAGGTAGCGGTCGGCGTCCCGGACCGGCCCGTGGTAGCGCTTGCGCAGGGTCTCGGGGGAGCAGCGGTGGTGCATCGCCAGCGCGGCCGCCTTGTCGGCCGCGTCCGCGCGCCGCACGGTCAGCTCGGCGCCGGCCGGCACGCTCAGCCGGGCCCGGACGTCCGGCACCCGGGGGCCGAGCAGGGTGTCCAGCTCGACCAGGGCCTGCGCCCGGGCGAACTCGGTCGGGGTGAACGGCAGCTGCGGGCGGGTGAGCTCGATCAGCTCGCCCGAGGGGACGGGCAGCCGCATCACATGGCCGTCCACCCCGGCGGTGCCGCGCGCCGCCGCCCCCGGGTACTGCCGGATGCTGCACTGCCCGAAGAGCTGGCGCAGTGCGATCGGCAACTCCGCGGCGTCCAGCGCCGTCCGGGTGGCGAGGGCCAGGACATGGGTGGGCACGTCCACCAGGTCGTGCGCGTCGGCCGGGCCGGTCCAGATGTCGTCCCCGCCGGCCCCGGCCACCAGCGCGGTCAGCTCGGCCCGGGTGAGCGAGCGCGGCGCGCGGACGAAGAACTCGTCCACGGCGCCGGTCGGCAGCGGGTGGGACTGCATCGAGACGATGTTCACCTGACGCCCGGCGAAGGCCGCGCAGACCCGGGCCAGACTGCCGGGGGAGTCCTGCACGGTGGTGCGGACCCGCCACAGCGTGCTGCCCTCGAAGTCGTCCAGCGGCCCCCGCAGCGGCTCGGCGCCGGGCGCCCCCGGCGGCGCGGGCGCGTCCGGCGCCGGGGGGCCGTGCAACTGGTGGCGGTGCGCCCACCAGGTGTGGAACAGCGCGGTGGCGAGCAGCGCGACGGCGGACACGGCCAGCACCACCGGCCCGTCCGGCCCGTGCACCACGAGCTTGGCCACCAGGTCGGCGGCGGTCACCGAGAGGAAGACGGCGGAGAGCTCCACCGCGTCGCGACGCCAGCGGTGGCCGCGGAGGCCGCGGCGCTGGGCGCGGGAGGGGGTCGTGGTCGGATCGGTCGTGGACGTCAGCTGCTCGGTGCGCTCCATGTCATCAATCTGCCGCTTCCGTGTTTCACGATCACGAATCCTCCGTGACCCCGCGGTTAATGGTGCCGTGACTCGATCACCGTCGCCGGTCACCCGGTGTGCTCGCGCCCGGCGGCCTTCACTTCGGCGAGCAGGACGGCGAGGTCCTCCTCGGTGGTGGCGGGGTTGAGGAGGCAGGCGCGGAGGATCTCGCGGCCGTCGAGGCGGGCGCCGGTGAGGAAGGCGCGGCCGCGGCGCTGGACGGCGGCGGGGAGCTCGCGGTTGAGGGCGTCGAGGGCGGCCTCGTCGGTACGGCCGGTCCGGCCGGCGGGGCGCAGGCGGAATGCCACGATGGAGGTCTGCACCTCGGCGAGGAGTTCCAACTCCGGGTCGGCGGTGATGAGTTCGCCGAGCCGACGGGCCAGGGCGGTGGTCCGGGAGATGTCGGCGGCCAGGCCGTCGCGGCCCCGGTGGGCGATGGTCGCCCACACCTTGAGGGCGCGGAACGGGCGGGTCTGCTCGGTGCCGTACTCGGAGAACCAGCCGAGCTCGCCGGCCGCCTCGTCGCGCAGGTAGGAGGGGACGAGGCTGAAGGCGGCGCGCAGCTCGGCCGGGTCGCGGACCAGCGCGCAGCCGCAGTCGACCGGGACGCCGAGCCACTTGTGCGGGTCGAGGGCGAGCGAGTCGGCGCGTGCCAGCCCGGCGTAGCGGTGGGCGATCTCCGGGTCCAGCACGCCGAACGCCCCGTAGGCGCCGTCCACGTGCAGCCAGAGCCGCTCCTCGGCGCACAGGTCGGCGATCGGGTCGAAGGCGTCGACCGCGCCGGTGCCGACCGTGCCGGCCGAGGCCACCACCAGGAAGGGCAGCAGTCCGGCGGCCCGGTCGCGGGCGATCGCATCGCGCAGCCCGGCGGGGTCCAGGCGGCCGTCCGGTCCGGTGGCGACGGCGCGCAGGTGCTTGCTGCCGAGGCCCAGCAGCTCGGCGGCCTTGCGGACGCAGGAGTGGGTCTCGCCGGTGACGTAGCCGACCAGCGGCGGCATCCCGGCCAGGCCGTCCTCGCGGACGTCCCACCCGGCGGCGCGCGCGGCGCGGTTGCGGGCGGCGGCGAGGCAGACGATGGTCGCCATCGAGGTGCCGGAGGTGAGCAGCCCGCCGCCGGGCGGGTGCGGGAAGCCGACCAGTTCGGCGATCCAGCGGACCACGGCCCGCTCCAGATGGACGTCCGCGTGGTCGCCGCCGGCCGAGCTGGGGTTCATCGCGGCGGCGGCCAGGGTGGCGAGCACGCCGGCCGGGGCGGGTGCGGAGTTCACCCAGCCGAAGAAGCGCGGGTGGCCGTTGCCCATCGGGTACGGCAGGACGTCGCGGCCGACGGCGGCCAGCAGCTCGTCCAGCGGACGGCCGGCGGCGGGCAGTGGGGCGTCCAGCAGGGTGCGGCGGGCGGCGTCGTCCATCGGCTGCCAGACCGGGCCGGCGGCCAGCCCGGCGAGGTGGTCGGCGGCCAGGTCGGCGGCGGTGTGCGCGGCGGCGCGGAAGTCGTCGGAGGTCATGCGGCGGCTCCTGGTGGTGCGGGGCCCGGTGGCGCGGCGTCCTCGGCGCACCCGAACGTCGCGATCCTACGGAAACGGGCCCGCGCCGTGCGGCGCGGGCCCGGTATCCGGGACGGCCCGGCGCCGGAGAGGTTCGGGTGACCGGTCGACCGCGAGCGGTGATGGCCCTGGTGGCGCGAGTGATCGCCCGATCGCCCAGCACCTGGTGAACCGCGGCGGCGCTCCGAACGGGGCGGCGGTTGCCCGGCGCGCTTGGGGGACAAGAGAACTGACATGTCCTCAGAAGAACTTCGCATGCGCCGAATCCCCGGGACCGGGCGGGCAACCTCCGGCGGAGGGACGGGCGTCATCGGGGTATCGGGGCACCGTGCCCCGGGTCTGGAGGAACGACATGGCTGTCGGAACACGCATCCGACTGTCGCTGATAGGCGCGCTCGCCGCGCTCCTCGCGGGCGGGGTCCTGCCCGCCACCGCCTCGGCCGCCCCGGAACCATCGCCCGCCGCGGGGGCGGCGCGCTGGACGGCGGCCAAACTGCCGAGCGGCGACACCGTGCTGACCGGCTCCACCCGTCCCGACGCCCGCACCACCTGGGCGGCCGGCTTCCGGGTCGTCCCGGGCAGCGACGGGAGCGTCGGGTTCGACCCCGTGCTCTACGCCCGCGACGACCGCCGCGACGGGAAGTGGACCGAAGTGCCGACCGCGCCCGCCGGGACCGACCGGGTCAACGCCGTCGCGGCGACCTCGGCCCGTGACGGCTGGCTGGTCGGTGACTCCGGCCGGGGTGGCGGGCCGGTCATGACCCAGCACTGGAACGGCCGCTCCTGGCAGGTGGAGCCGGCTCCGATGCCCGCCGACTCGGTCGGCGGCGGCCTGCTGGGAATCGCCGCGCTGACGCCGAACAATGCCTGGGCGGCGGGCTGGAGCCAGGGGCCCGACAGCCACGTGGGCATCGTCCAGCACTGGAACGGCCGCTCCTGGCGGCAGGTCGAACTGCCCGCGCCGTTCCAGAGCTGGGGCCTCGGCGCGATCGCCGCGGCCGGCCCCGACGACGTCTGGGCCGTCGGCAACGGCTACGCCGAGGACGACCGGCCGGTCGCCCTGCACTTCGACGGGCGCAGCTGGAGCGTCGTGCCGGTGCCGGCCTTCGGCGGCCTGTACGGCGAGTTCAACGATGTCGTGGTGAAGGGGCCGCGCGACGTGTGGGCGGTCGGGCGCGTGGTGCTGGACGAGAAGGACCGCGGCCACGCGTTGCTCATGCACTGGGACGGTCGCGCCTGGACCCGGGTCGAGGCTCCCGAGGGTGCGGGCGCCGTGAGCGGCGCCGCCTCCTCGCCGGACGGCATCGTGACGGTGGGCCGGGTCTCGGGCGGCGGCGAGGCGGCGTACGCGCTGCGGGTGACGGGCTCGCGGGCGACCTCGCTGGACTTCCCGGAGTCCGGCGCGGGCACGGCGTTCTGGTCCTGGAAGGTGTCCACCACCGGTCGTGAGGTGACCGTCACCGGCGCCTTCAACTACGAGAAGCAGCAACTCCCGCAGCCGATGGTGATGACCACCCGGCTCTGACCGCAGTGCTCTGACCGCAGTGCCCTGACCGCACGGCCCCGGCTGTACGGCCCCGGCTGTACGGTCGCGCCCGGTCCGGCGGCCCCGCCTCGGCGGTGGGGCCGCCGGACCCTGCCGTCCCGCCGCCGTGCAGAATCCGCGCACGATCGGGCGGCCGTCGGAGTTCCCGCGTCGGCCGGTCGCCGACACCGTGCCGTACGTGCCGGCACCTCCTCAGTCGAGCGAGGCGGAGAGCCCGCCGGCGGAGCGGCAGTAGCCCTGCATCTCCTTGTCGGAGAACTTGGCGCAGAGCCGGCCGGCCGCGCCCGCGTCCGTGTAGTTGACCGTGTAGTAGCTGACCAGCCCCTCGGCGCAGGCCTTGCGCTGCCAGCCGTCCGCGGCGGTGGCGCACTGCTGGGCGGCCCAGTCCTCGCGGTCCAGGTTGTACTTCATGGTGCGCGAGCCGACGCCCCGGCTGCAGTCGACCGCCCCGCCGGAGGCCTTGCCGGCGAGGCACCACTTCAGTGCCTCGGCGTACACCTCGGGGTGGTTCGGGTAGTCGTGCGAGGAGAGGTAGAAGGTCGGCGCGTAGAAGAAGCAGGCGGACTGGAACAGCGCCGGCTGGTCCTTGCACGGGTACAGCGGGTCCTGGGCTAGCTTGTCGGCGGGGAGGTTGGCCTTGGCCTTCTCGTCCTCCTCGTCCGGGCCGAAGAGCTGCATGAACAGGCCCTCGGAGCAGCGGATCCGGTTCTGGTCGGTGGTGAACTTGTTGCACAGCTCGCGCGCCTTGGCGACGTCCTGCTTGGCGACGAACATGGTGCCGTGGCCGACGCCGTGGATGCACGGGCCGCTGTTCTTGGGCGCGCAGAGCTTGACCAGGTCGGTCTCCGGCTGGGCGGAGGCGTTGAGCATCTCCTCCACCGCGCCGTGCAGATAGCCGGCCGCGCAGGTCTCGTGCGGGAAGGAGATGACCTTCTGGAAGTCGGCGTTGAACCGCTTGACCGCCGCGTGCCCGAGCTCGTGGGCGATCGGGTGGCAGAACCGGACGGTGTACGGCAGCTGCTTGGTGATCCGGTCGAGGTCGGCCAGGGCGACGCCGGGGTCGCTGGCGTCCATCTCGGCCATCAGCTTGTTGCGCAGCGTCGAGCGGGTCCACACCGCCGGGTCCCCGGTCGCGGTGGCCGACGCGGCCGGCTGCCCGGCCGCCTGCCCGGTACTGGCGGGCGCGGCGCCGGCCGAGCCGGTGGCGCCCTCGGTCCCCGGGACGGCCGCGGCGACGGCCGCGCGGTCGGCGGCCTGCTGGGGCGTCCAGTCGGTGACGGCCACCGACCCCAGACCCAGCACCCCGAGCAGCAGGGCGGTGAGAATCGCGAAGGCTCGCGGTTGCATGACGGAGATCCCCCGGCGGATCGAGACGGACGGGACGTTCCCCATCCTGACGGCACGGGTCTCGGATTCCGTGTTTTCGGCCGCCATTCGGGAGGTGTCGGCGACGCTATCGCACGTCCCGACCGGTCAACGAGCCGGGTTCACGGCGGGTCACCCTCCCCCGGGTGGCGCAACGGCGCACCACCCGGGGCACCCGGGGTCAGAGCTCCAGCGACACCTGGTACTCCGTCAGCCAGGCGTCCAGGTCCAGGGCCAGATCGGCCGCCAGCCGGACCGTCTGCGGGTCGGTGTCCGGGGCGAGCGCGTCGGCGAGCTCGCGGCGGTCGAGCAGGGCGAGGGCGGGGGAGCCGGGGTCGGCGGCCAGTGCGGCGAGCTCGCGGCGGAGCAGCTCCGGGTAGCGGGGGTCCTGGACGATCGGGTACGGGCTCTTCATCCGGCCGGCGATCTCGGCCGGCAGCACGTCCCGGACGGCGGCGCGCAGCAGGCTCTTCTCCCGGCCGTCGAAGGACTTCATCGTCCACGGCGTGTTGAAGACGTACTGCACCAGCCGGTGGTCGCAGAACGGCACCCGCACCTCCAGCCCGCTGGCCATGCTCATCCGGTCCTTGCGGTCCAGCAGGATCCGGACGAAGCGGGTCAGGTTGAGGTACGACACCTCCCGCATCCGCCGTTCGAACGGGTCGGTGTCCGGCAGGTGCGGCACCTCGGCGAGCGCCTCCCGGTACCGGGCGCGCCGGTAGCCGGGCAGGTCGAGCTTGGCGAGCAGCTCCCGGTCGAGCAGCTGCTCGCGCGGGCCGGTGCCCGCGCCGCCGAAGCCGCTGAGCGCCGTCGCCCACGGGAAGTCGTCGGCGTCGAGGGCCTTCGGGTCGTGGAACCAGCGGTAGCCGCCGAACAGCTCGTCCGCGGACTCGCCGGACAGCGCGACCGTCGAGTGCTCGCGCACCCTGCGGAAGAACAGCAGCAGCGAGGTGTCCATGTCGCCGACGCCGCCCGGCAGGTCCCGGGCGCGCAGGGTGGCGAGCCGCTGCGCCGGGTCGGTGAGGGCGGCGCTGTCCAGCTCGATCACCGAGTGGTCGGCGCCCACGTGCCGGGCGAGCAGCTCCGCGTACGGCCGGTCCGGGGTGGTGCGCACCGCGTCCGGGTGGAAGTGCTCGCTCTGCCCGGTGAAGTCCACCGCGAAGGAGCGGACCGGTCCGGCGCCCGCCGCCTCCAGGCTGCGGGCGGCCAGGGCGGTGACCGCGCTGGAGTCGAGACCGCCGGAGAGCAGTGAGCACAGCGGCACGTCCGCCTCCAGCTGGCGGTGGACGATGTCCTCCAGCAGGGCCCGGACGGTGCCGATCGTGGTGGCGAGGTCCTGGGTGTGCCGGCGTGCCTCCAGCGACCAGTAGCGGTGGACCGAGACGCCGCTGCGCCGCACCCGCACCAGGTGGCCGGGTCGGACCTCGGCGATGCCCCGGTACGGGGTGAGGCCGGGGGTGCGGATCATGGAGAACAGCTCGCGCAGCCCGTCCAGGTCGACCACCGGGCGCACCGCGGGGTGGGTGAGCAGCGCCTTGGGCTCCGAACCGAAGAGCACGCCGTCCGGGGTGGGGTGGTAGTGCAGCGGCTTGACGCCCATCCGGTCGCGGACCAGCAGCAGCTCCTCGGTGCGGGCGTCCCAGACGGCGAAGGCGAACATGCCGTTGAGCCGCTCGGCGACGCGCTCGCCCCACTCCAGGTAGCCGCGCAGGACCACCTCGGTGTCGCCGCGGGTGCGGAAGCGGTGGCCGGCCGCCACCAGCTCGGCGCGCAGCTCGTGGTGGTTGTACACCTCGCCGTTGTAGCTGAGGGCGGCCAGCAGCCGGCCGTCGTGCTCGGCCGTCATCGGCTGGGCGCCGCCCTCGGGGTCGAGCACGGCGAGGCGCCGGTGGCCGAGGGCGGCGTGCCGTTCCAGGTGGACCCCGCCGTCGTCCGGGCCGCGGCAGAGCTGGGTGGCCGTCATGGCGTCGAGCACGTCGCGTTCGAGGGTCAGGTCGCGGTCGTAGGCGACCCATCCGGTGATCCCGCACATCAGCAAGCCTCCGGTTCTTCCGACACTCTTCCGATGCTCCCGCCCCCCTGGTCACCCCGCGGTCCCCCCCGGTGTGTGAGCAGGTCATCACGCTACGTGGTGGCTCCGATGCGGACAAGACCCCGAAGCTGTGCCGGTTGCCGCAGAATCCTGCCCGATTTCGGGCAGGATCTTTGATCTTTGCCGGGAGGGCCGCCTAGGCTCACCGATTGTGTCCAGCCCGACCGGTTTCTCGCACCCTCACGAAGACCTCCTCGCCCACCTCACCCGGACCAGCCCGCTCGGGCCCCGGGAGGCGGCGCGGGTGGTGGCGGAGGTGCTGGCGTACTTCTCCGAGACCACCGAGGAGTACGTCCGCCGCCGTCACGGCGAGCTGCAGGCGCGCGGCCTGACCAACGAGAAGATCTTCGCCCGGCTCGCCGAGGAGCTGCCCGCCCGCCGGGTCGCGGCTCCGGAGCTCTCGGCCCGCCAGCTGCGCCGGATCGTCTACGGCTGACCGGCCGTCGGCGGCCGGTGCAGGACCGGCCGGGCCGGAACGCCCAGCAGCGGAACACCGAACAGCGGAACCAAGGAACCAAGGAGTCCACCACCATGTGCGGAATCGTGGCCTACATCGGCCCCAAGGACGCGACCCCCTTCCTGCTGGAGGGCCTCGCCCGACTGGAGTACCGGGGCTACGACTCGGCCGGCGTCGCCGTCGTCGGACGCACCGGCGGCATCAAGGTCCGCAAGGTCAAGGGCCGGGTCGCCGACCTCGCCGCCGCCGTCCCCGCCCGGTTCAAGGGCTCCACCGGCATCGGCCACACCCGCTGGGCCACCCACGGCGTGCCCAGCGACGCCAACGCCCACCCGCACCTCGACAACGCCGAGCGGATCGCCGTCGTCCACAACGGCATCATCGAGAACGCCGACGAGCTGCGGGCCAAGCTCGCCGCCGACGGCGCGGTCTTCCGCTCCGAGACCGACACCGAGGTGCTCGGCCACCTGATCGCCGCCCACGCCGCCGAGGGCGTCGAGCTGGAGGAGGCCGTGCGCGCCGCCCTGGGCAAGGTCGTCGGCACCTACGGCATCGCCGTCCTCGACGCCGAGCAGCCCGACCGGATCGTGGTCGCCCGCAACGGCAGCCCGATCGTGCTCGGCATCGGCGAGAAGGAGATGTTCGTCGCCTCCGACGTCTCCGCCCTGGTCCGCTACACCCGCCAGGTGGTCCACCTGGAGGACGGCGAGCTGGCCACCGTCCGCGCCGACGGCTTCCGCACCTTCACCGAGGACGCCCGCACCACCCACCGCCAGCCGTCCACCGTGGACTGGGAGATCGACTCCTACGACACCGGCGGCTACGAGCACTTCCTGCTCAAGGAGATCCACGAGCAGCCCGGCTCGGTCGAGCGCACCCTCGGCGGCCGCCTCGACGAGCGGTTCGCCACCGCCCACCTCGGCGGCCTCAACCTGGACGCCCGCGAACTGCGCGAGATCCGCCGGGTCAAGATCCTCGGCTGCGGCTCCGCCTACTACGCCGGCGAGATGGGCGCCCAGCTGATCGAGGAGCTGGCCCGGATCCCCGCGCACAGCGAGCCCGCCTCGGAGTTCCGCTACCGCAACCCGGTGATCGAGGCCGACACCCTCTACATCGCGGTCAGCCAGTCCGGCGAGACCTACGACACGCTCGCCGCCGTCCAGGAGGTCAAGCGCAAGGGCGGCCGGGTGCTCGGCGTCGTCAACACCGTCGGCAGCGCCATCGCCCGCGAGTGCGACGGCGGCATCTACCTGCACGCCGGCCCGGAGATCTCGGTCGCCTCCACCAAGGCGTTCACCTCCACCGTCGTCGCCTTCGCGCTGATCGCCCTGCACTTCGGCCGGATCCACGACCTCTCGCCCGCCGACGGCCACCGGATCGTCTCCGCCCTCAAGGCGCTGCCCGACCAGATCCGCGAGGTCCTCGCCCAGAGCGACGCCATCGCCGAACTCGCCGCCGAGTACGCCGGGTCCGAGGGCATGATGTTCATCGGCCGGGTGCGCGGCTACCCCGTCGCCCGCGAGGGCGCGCAGAAGCTCAAGGAGATCTCCTACGTCCACGCCGAGGCCTACCCGGCGAGCGAGCTGAAGCACGGCCCGCTGGCGCTGATCAGCCCCGAGCTGCCCACCGTCGCCCTCGTCCCGGACGACGAGCTGCTCGACAAGAACCTCACCACCCTCGGCGAGATCAAGGCCCGCTCCGGCCGCGTCCTGGCCGTCGCCCACCGCCGGCCCGAGACCAAGCTCGCGGACCACTGCATCCTGGTGCCCAAGAGCGAGCCCGAGCTGGACCCGCTGCTGCTCAACATCCCGCTCCAGCTGCTCGCGTACCACGCGGCGGTGGCGCTGGGGCGCGACGTCGACAAGCCGCGCAACCTCGCCAAGAGCGTCACCGTCGAGTAGTCGCGGACGCGCCCCGGGACCGGCCGTGCTCCACGGCCGGTCCCGGGGCGCGTTCCGGGTGCCGTTGCGGGTGCCGTTGCGGGCGCCGTCACGGGCCCGAAGGCCGGACGGTCAGCCGGCCGTCCCGCGCACCGCCCCGGCGGCGCGGACGACGGCCTCGGCCAGCCGGTGGTTCTCCGGGCCGAGCGGGAGGGAGCTGAACCGGCGCCGCGTGTACCCGTAGGCGACGCCGCTGCGCGGATCGGCGAAGGACTGCGCGCCCACCGCGCCGCTGTGACCGAAGGCCTCCGCCCCGAGGAACGGGAAGCGGGTGCTCTGCGCCTCGAAGCCGAGGCCGAAGTGGTCCACCTCGCCGGTCACCACGTCGGTGCCGTGCGTGCGGACCGGACCGAACTCGGCGATCGTGGCCGGTGCCAGGAACGGCGTCCGCCCGTCCAGCCCCTGCGCCGCCGCCGCGTACAGCGCCGCCAGACCGCGGGCGCTGCCGAAGCTGCCGGTCGAGGCCGGGCCCTGCGCCTGCACCGAGCGGAGGTTGCCGAAGCCCATCAGGTCGGTGGGCGGGGAGGCGTTCAGGTTGAAGGCGATCCCCATCAGGCTGTCGGGGGCCGGCAGCTCGCCCTGCTGGCCGGGGAGGGGGACCGCCGGAAGCACCGGCAGGAACCGCGACTCCAGCTCCGCGGGCAGGCCGAGGAAGAAGTCCAGCCCGTACGGGGCCCGGATCCGCTCCTCGAACAGCTCCTGCACCGTGCGGCCGGTCCGGCGGCGGACCACCTCGCCGGTCAGCGCGCCGATCACGTAGGCGTGGTAGCCGTAGGCCGTCCCGGGCTCCCAGTAGGGCTTCTGGCCGGCCAGCCGGTCCGCGAGCCGCCGGTCGTCCGCCAGCTCCTCCGTCGTGAAGCCGCCGTCGACCCCGATCAGCCCCGCCCGGTGCTCCAGCAGCTGCCGGAACGTGAGTGCGCCCTTGCCCTCGGCCGCGAACTCCGGCCAGTAGTGGGCCACTTCCTTGTCCAGGTCGAGCACACCCTCCTGCACCAGCAGGGCCGTCACCAGGTGCGCCGCCCCCTTGGCGGAGGAGTAGAGCGCGAACAGCGACTCGCCGGAGACCCCCTCGCCCGCCCAGAGGTCCACCACCCGCCGCCCGTCCAGGTGCACGGCCAGCTGCGCGCCACCGCCCGCCGGCTCCTCCGCCACCACGGCGGCGAACTCCTCCCGCACCGCCTCGAACCCCGGCGCCACGCTTCCGCCGACAACGTCACTGCTGGACATGCTTCCCCCTGTATGTGCTGCTGCGGCCTTGATCACCGGCCTGCCGGGGCGTCAACCCGCCCCGGCGCCGAAGTATTCCGGCGCCGGGCGGGGAGCGGGCGGGTCGGTGTCAGTAGTCGGCGCTGGGTGCGCGGGTGGTGGGGCCGAGGTCCGGCTCGTCGCGGACCTCCAGGGCCTCGGCGTGGCGGTCCAGTTCGAGGACGAGCAGGGTGTTGCGGCCCGGCTGCCAGAGCGGACCCGGCGCGTAGAGGGTGCGCTGCGGACCCTCCTCGGTGTAGCGGCCGAGCAGGAAGCCGTTCAGCCAGAGCAGCCCCCGGCCCCAGCCCGGGAGGGCCACGAAGGCGTCGGCAGGGGTGTCGACCTCGGTCTCGAAGCGGTGGAACGCCGGGTCGCCGTCGACGGTCCCGACGCCGTCCTCGAAGGTGAGGGCGGCGAGGTCGGTGAGCGGCAGCGGACGGATCTCCCAGGTGTGCAGGCGCTGGCGCTCGTGCGAGACGCCGCGCCGGATCCCCTTGCGATCGTCCATCTGCGGCCCGTAGTTGGCGCGGCCGAGCGCCTCGACCAGGATGTCCAGCGTGACCCCGGCCGGGCCCACCGCCAGCGGGAGGGTGGCGCCCGGCGCGTTGCGGTCGACGGCGCCGATCGGGCGGCCGTCCGCGAAGACCTGCGCGCGGTCCCCGATGCCGTCGATCCGCAGCGGCATCTCGGGTCGCGGCCCCGGGACGTGGGTGCGGTAGTGGATCAGGCCGAGCGACTGGCCGACCCGCTCCATCGGCTCGGTGGTCGGCCGGTGGACGGGCGTCGAGAGCGCGTCCAGGGAGTCCAGCAGCCGGGCCCGGCCGGTCGCCCGCTCCAGCCGGCGGGGCTCCAATCGCGGTGGGGGCGCGGGCAGTTCACCCTCGGGGAGCGGCACGTACCTGCCGATGACGGACCGCAGGGCGTGGAACTTCTCGGTCAGCTCACCCGCCTCGCCGATCGGCGCGTCGTAGTCGTAACTGGTCACGGTCGGCTCGTAGCCGGCGGTGTCGGGCCCGGTCCCGGAGTGGTTGGCACCCGCCCAGAAGCCGAAGTTGGTGCCGCCGTGCGCCATGTAGAGGTTGACCGAGGCCCCGGTCGCGAGCAGCTCGTCGAGCGAGGCCGCCGTCTCCTCGGCGTCCCGGACGTGGTGCGGCTGCCCGATCCGGTCGAACCAGCCGATCCAGAACTCCATCGCCGCCAACGGCCCCTTGGGCTGCTGCCGCCGCAGCACCTCGAAGCGCTCCGGCGCCCGCGAGCCGAAGGTGCCGGTGGCCAGCACACCCGGGATCGCCCCGCCCTGCTGCATGAAGTCCTCGGAACCGTCGGCGGTGAACAGCAGGCAGTCCACGCCGCGCGCCACCAGCCCGTCCCGCAGATGCGCCAGATAGGCGGCGTCGTTGCCGTAACTCCCGTACTCGTTCTCCACCTGCACCGCCACCACCGGCCCGCCCCGGCTGCCCAGCAGCGGCAGCAGCTCCGGGACCACGGCGTCGAACCACCCGTCCACCTCGGCCAGGAACGCCGGGTCCGAGCTGCGCAGCCCCATCCCCTCGGCCGCGAGCAGCCGGGCCGGCAGGCCGCCGGACTCCCACTCGGCGCAGATGTAGGGCCCCGGGCGCAGGATGACGTCCAACCCGTGCCGCTCGGCGGTCCGGACGAACCGGGAGATGTCCCGCCATCCGGAGAAGTCGATCGCGCCGGAGGGTAGTTCGTGGAAGTTCCAGGGAATGTAGGTGTCGACGGTGTTGGCGCCCAGCGCGCGCAGGCGGGCCAACCGGTCGTCCCACAGCTCCGGGTGCACCCGGAAGTAGTGCAGCGCTCCGGAGACGATCCGGTGCGGCGCGCCGTTGCGGCGGAAGCCGTCGTCGTCGAAGTCGAGCTCGATCATGCGGACCAGCTTTCGGTTGACGCGGTCGTCGGTCGGGTACTGCTGCGTCGGAGCCGGCCCGGGGGTGTCGGCCCACCGGGCCTGCCCTCGTCCAGCCAGCGTATACGAGGTGTGTACGCGCCCCACCTACGTTTCGGCGGGCACGTAACACTCCGTAGGAAGGCGAGGTCGCCGACGCCCATGCGCCGGGATTCCCTCAGAAGCAAGACGCGGTCCCTGGTGGCCGCGATGATCGCGGGGGTGATGGCGGTCCCCCTGGTGGGTGCCGTGTCACCCGCCGCGCAAGCGGTGGAGGCAGAGCCGTTCACCGGTCTCCATCCGTGTTTCAACACCGACGGTCTGCCTCCGGAGGAGGTCTACCGGGGGGTGGGTCTCAACTACGGAAGCAGCACGAAGGACGCGAACCCCCAGGAGGGGCCAACGGCCGTGGGCGTCGACCCGGCCACGGTGTTCAGCGTCGGCTTCAAGGCGCGAGGGGCGAACTTCTCGCTGAAAGCGCACGTCGTGGGCGATGCGGAAGGCAACGGCAGCAGCTCGTCGGGCTATGTCAGCACGAGTGCTGTCCGGAAGGTGGCCGTGGAGTTCGCCTCCCAGCACACGGGTTTCTCCGGGCGGGACGAGAACTCCGCCTACTACAAGGAGGGCTGGGTCTACACCATCGTGCCCGACCTCAGGTACGTGGACGTGTCGAAGCAGTTCAAGGCGCTCCCCGAGCAGGCCAAGGGCGAGTACGAGTGGGCGGCAGTCGGCCGTATCCCCGGCAGCAGCGTGAAATCGGCCTCGAAGGTGCGGGCGACCTACAAGCTCGACGCCAATGGCGCAGCATCGATCGAAAAGATCGCGACGATCGGGGAGGAGATCAACACCAGGTTCGAGAAGCCGGACCGGACCGTGGTACCCGACCTCAGGACCTACGGCTTCTCGTCGAGGGACGAGAAGTGGCCCGCGGTCTCGGTCAATGCGCCGGACAACCCCAGGCAGAGCCAGTGCAACGACATCGAGGAGGGGCTCTACGAGGACTGCGAGGGCGAGGACGAGACCGCCGGGCCCGCCGGCGCGCCGGTGGCGAAGAGCGGGGTGCGGAGTGTCGCCCTCGCCACGGCGGCCGGGGCCGCACCGGTGGCTGCCGGAACGGCGACGTCGCCGCTGTTCGACGGGGCGACGTACCAGTTCAGGGCGGCGGGGTCGGCGAACGGTCCGATCCACAACCTGGACGTGCGTGGCGGGGTGAGCGCCAACGGGACCACCGTGCAGGCGTACCCCCGAAACTGCACCGCCTCGCAGAACTGGCGGCTGCGCGCGGCCCCGGACGGCCGGTTCGTCCTGGAGAGCGCGCTCGCCCAGGGCATGGTCCTGCAACAGGACCTCTACAGCCACAACACCCTGCTCTGGCCGTTGCAGCGTGACGAGCAGGGCCGCTCGCAGGGCACGCCCAACCAGCAGTGGACCGTCAAGGACGCCGGTGACGGGGCGTACAGCCTGGTCAGCGCCGCCGACCAGAAGTGCCTCACGATGGCCGGACAGGAGTCCGTCGGCCTGAGCGTCAAGCCGTGCGACGGAGGCCCGGCCCAGAAGTGGACCCTGTCCGTGCCGTGCGTGCCGACCGACCCGGCCTCGCTGCCGGCCACCGGCCGCACCGTGCCCGGGTACCCCGTGCTGAAGTGGCCGACCGTCAAGGGCCACCCGGAGCTGACCTGGCCGTCGGTGCCCGGTGCTCCCGGGGTTCCGTGGCCCGCGGTGCCGGGCAGCCCCGACGTCCCGATGCCGGGCCGACCGGATCTGCCGGTGGTCGACTGGCCGGGCGCGCCCGCGCTGCCGAAGGTGTCCTGGCCGACGCAGGCGGGGCAGCTGCCGTGGCCGAAGGTCCCCGGCTTCCCCGAGGTGAACTGGCCGATCATGCCGGGGACCAAGAACGTCCCCTGGCCGATCCTGCCGCTGCCGGTCGTGCCCGGGACCGGTTCCGATGCCGGGGCCGGGATCGTCGTCCCGGGTCGGCCCGTGCCCGACCGGCCGACCGTCGCCGGTCATCCCGAGCTGACGTGGCCCGCCGTGCCCGGCTTCCCGGACGTACGGTGGCCGTCGGTGCCGGGATCCCCGGACGTTCCGTGGCCCGGTCACCCGGACATGCCCGCCGTTTCCTGGCCGGGCGCTCCGACCCTGCCCACGACCACCAAGCCGTCGTTGCCGGGCTCCCCGAACTGGACCTGGCCGGACATCCCCGGCTTCCCGGGGGTGCCGTGGCCGTCGCTGCCCGATGTGCAGCGGGCGCCGTGGCCCTCGGCCTCCGGCTTCCCCGAGGTGCCGAAGACCCCGTCCGTGCCGACCGTCTGCAAGCTGCCCACCGACCCGGGTACCAACCCCACTGACCCGGGCACGAACCCGACCGACCCGGGCACCAATCCCACCGATCCCGGAACCAACCCGACCGACCCCGGTGGTGGCGACAACGGCGGGTCCCCCGGTGGGCCCGTGCCCCCGCTTCCCGGGATCAGGCTGCCCAGCTTCCCCTTCCTCCCCCTCCTTCCGCCGTGGGGCTGGCTGTTCTCCAGCGGACCCAGCGGACCCAGCGGGCCGAGCGGCCCCGGCAGCGGGCAGAAGCCCGACCCCGTGCAGGGCATCGGCCTGGTGTCGGCCGCGGACCCGCAGCTGGTGCCGGACGTCACCGGCGGGGTGCCCGCCAACGGGACGCCCGTGCAGGCGTGGACGCCGAACGCGACCGACTCGCAGCGGTGGGCGTTCTGGGACCGGGGCAACGGCAACTGGCTGATCGAGACGCGGCTGACCTACGGCGGCAGCGACCCCGGCGCCCGGCTCGTCCTGGGCCAGGACACCGCCACGCACCGCACCGCGCTCCAGCCCGTGGCCGCCAACCGCACCGAGCAGCAGTGGCGGTTCGCCGACGCCGGTGACGGTCGGACGACGATCGCCAACGGCAACGGCGGCGGCTGTCTGACGCTCGCCGCCAAGGGCCAGCCGCTGACGGTCGCTCCCTGTGACGGCTCCGACCGGCAGAAGTGGCGGCTCAACGGCGTGGTGGCCGGCGGCGACGGCACCGCCGGTGGTGCCCCCGTGTACTCGGCCTTCCCCGGCAAGTGCGCGGACGTCACCGGCGGCAACACCGCCGACCGCACCCCGATCGACCTCTACGACTGCAACGGGACGCCCGCCCAGCGCTGGACGGCGTCCGCGAGCACCGGTGTGTTCGCCCTGAAGGCGTTCGGCAAGTGTCTGGACGTCGCCGGGGGCCTCACCGCCCACGGCACCCGGGTCGGCCTCTACGCCTGCAACGACTCGCCCGCGCAGCGCTGGCAGAAGGGTCCGGACTCCTCGCTGGTCAACCCGAACTCCGGCATGTGCCTGGACGTGACCGGTGGCGTCGACGTCAACGGGACCGTCCTGCAGATCTGGGACTGCAACGCCACCGACTCCCAGCGCTGGGGCCTGGGCACCGTCCCGCCGCGTGCGCCGGTGACCCCGACCCCGACCCCGCCGCCGGGCACCGGAGCGGTGGTCAACCCGGGGATCGGCACCTCGCAGGTGTCCACCCTGGTGTCCGCCAACAACGGGATGGTGGCCGACCTGGACCGGTCGGGCACCGCCGCCGGCACGTCGATCAAGGCGCTGGCGCCGAACGGCAACGACGCGCAGCGCTGGGCGTTCTGGACCACTGCCAACGGCCGGTGGATCATCGAGACGCTGCTCACGGACGGGAAGACGGCGGCCGGTCAGGGCATGGTCATGGACCACGACCCGGGCCCCCACCGCACCCATCTGATCCGCACCATGGACGGGAACGCCAATCAGCACTGGGCGTTCCGGGCCGCGGGCGGCGGCTGGTTCTGGGTGACGAGTGACACCGACAACAACTGCCTGACGGCCAACAACGCCGGTGAGGCGCTGGCCGTTTCCGCCTGCGACGGCGGCGACCGGCAGAAGTGGCGGCTCGGGGACGTGACCGACGGCCCGGCGGCGCAGCCCGGCCAGCCCGGCCAGCCTCAGCCGAACCGGCCGGACCCGGCCACCAGCCCGGCGGTCACCCCCGGCGGCGTCCGCAACAACCAGGTGGCGGTGCTGCGTTCCGCGAACAACGGAATGGTCGCGGACCTGGACCGGTCGAACACCGGCTCCGGCACGTCGATCAAGGCACTCGCTCCGAACGGCGGCGATGCGCAGAAGTGGGCGTTCTGGGATGCCGGCAACGGCCGGTGGATCCTGGAGACGCTGCTCACGGACGGGAAGACGGCGGCCGGTCAGGGCATGGTGATGGACCACGACCCGGGCCCGCACCGGACGCACCTGATCCGCACCATGGACGGGAACGCCAATCAGCACTGGGCGTTCCGGGACGCGGGCGGCGGCTGGTTCTGGGTGACCAGTGACACCGACAACGGCTGTCTGACCGCCAACAATCCGGGCGAGGCGCTCGCCGTCTCCGCCTGCGACGGCAGCGACCGGCAGAAGTGGCGGCTGGACGGCCTCACCCAGGGTCCGAACCCGCCGAACCCGGCCACGGGCACGGTGGTCAACCCCGGGGTGGCGAACAACCGTGTCGCCACGCTGCGTTCCGCGAACAACGGAATGGTCGCCGACCTCGACGGCGGGACGACCAACTCCGGCACGTCGATCAAGGCACTCGGCGCCAACGGCAACGACGCGCAGAAGTGGGCGTTCTGGAGCACCGCGAACAACCGGTGGATCCTGGAGACGCTGCTCACGGACGGAAAGGCGGCGGCCGGTCAGGGCATGGTGATGGACCACGACCCGGGGACGCACCGGACGCATCTGATCCGGACGATGGACGGGAACGCCAATCAGCACTGGGCGTTCCGGGACGCGGGCGGCGGTTGGTTCTGGATCACCAGTGACACCGACGGCGGCTGTCTGACGGCCAACAACTCGGGCGAGGCGCTCGCCGTCTCCGCCTGCGACGGCGGCGACCGGCAGAAGTGGCGGCTGGACAACGTCACGGACGGACCGGCGGCCCCGCAGCAGCCCCAGCCGGGCAACGGCGGGTCCGGTGGCTCGGGCGGCTCGGGTGGCTCGGGTGGCGGCGGCCCGGTCGTCCGGCCGGCCGTGGGCAACAGCCAGGTCGCGACCCTGCGGTCGAACAACAACGGCCTGGTCGCCGACCTCGACACCGGCAGCACCGCCTCCGGTACCTCGATCAAGGCGCTCGGCGGCAACGGCAACCCCGCCCAGCGGTGGGCGTTCTGGGACGCCGGCAACGGCAGCTGGATCGTCGAGACCCTGCTCACGGACGGCAAGGCCGCCCCGGGCCAGGGCATGGTGATGGACCACAACCCGAGTGCGCACCGGACCCACCTGATCCAGAACCAGTCGGGCAACGCCAACCAGCGGTGGTCGTTCCGCGATGCCGGGAACGGCTGGTACTGGCTCGTCAGCGCCGCCGACGGCGGCTGCCTGACCGCGAACAATGCCGGTGAGCAGTTGGGCGTCTGGCGCTGCGACGGCTCGGACAAGCAGCGCTGGCGGCTGGACAACGTCCAGGCCGGTCCGACCCCGGGCGCCGGTTCCGGCGGTGGAGGCAACACCGGCGGCGGTGGGAACACCGGCGGTGGTGGTAACACCGGCGGCGGGTCCGGCGGCGGTGGCGGCGGGGGCAACTCCGGTGGCTCCGGCGGCGATCGCATCCGGCCCAGTGGTGACGGCTGCGAGTACCAGACGCCGGACGCCGAACACCGGGGCGGCTGGATCTGGAAGGGCTGGAACCTGTGCCGCAACACCGAGATCAGCGACTCCGACAGCGAGCAGTCGACCACGTTCCGGATGCGGGACGACGGCACGCTGGAACTCGTCTACTCCTGGTTCAGCGACATCACCAGCCGGTGGAACACGGTCGTCAGCTGGACGGCTCCGAACAGCACCGGCTGCGGCCGCTGGGCGTCCATGCAGATGGACGGCAACTTCGTGGTCTACGGCGAGGGCTCCAGGGTCTGCTGGGCCAGCGGAACGGGCGGCCACGACTCTGCCTGGATGGAGGTCAACCGGAGCGGCACGCTGACGATCTGGTGGGTCGACGACAACGAGTTCCAGCGGGCACGCGCGCAGGCCGGCCGCCCCGGCCCGGGCCTCGGCGGCAGCTTCCTGGACGCGGTGATCGTGATCGCCTACCTGATCCCGCGCCGGGAGTGGGGGGTGGGGACGCAGCACCGGATCTCGACGCCGAACTGCGGGAAGATCCACTGCACCTGACGCGGTAGCGCTCCTCAGGACGGAGGACCGCCCGGGCACCACGCCCGGGCGGTCGTTCCGCGTCCGGAACACGGGGTTCTCCACGTGTCGCTCCGGCCCTAGACTGCTCAGCTCGCGCGGCATTACCGACGGGTAGGTACGTATCCGCGGGGCGCCGCCACCGACTGGCAGGGATGGGGAGTCCGGATGGCCGACGAGCGGGTGCACGCGTACGCGGACGACGCGCTGGGGGAGCACGACGCGGTGGCGCTGGCCGCCCTGGTGCGGGCCGGTGAGGTCGGCCCCGCCGAGCTGGCGGCGGCCGCGGCGGCCCGGGCCGAACGGGTCGACGCCGGGCTCGCCCCGGTCGCCTTCGCCGCGTACGGGCGGCCGCCCGGGGCGGACGGCAGCGCCGCCGACGCCCCGCTGTACGGCGTGCCCAGCTATCTGAAGGACAACACCGACCTGCGCGGGATGCCGACCGGCCAGGGCAGTTCGGCCTACCGGGCCAGGCCCGCCCGCCGCAGCGCGGGCTTCGCCGAGCAGTTCCTCGGCACCGGCCTGGGCGTCCTCGGCAAGACCCGGCTGCCGGAGTTCGGGCTCAACGCCTCCACCGAGTTCGCCGCCGCCCGCCCCGTCCGCAACCCCTGGCGGACCTCGCACTCCCCGGGCGCCTCCTCGGGCGGCGCGGCCGCCCTGGTCGCCTCGGGCGTCGTCCCGATCGCGCACGCCAACGACGGCGGCGGCTCGATCCGGATCCCGGCCGCCTGCTGCGGGCTGGTCGGACTCAAGCCCACCCGGGGCCGGGTGGTGCCCAACGCCCAGGGCCGCCGGCTGCCGGTGGACCTGGTGACGGACGGTGTGCTGACCCGCTCCGTCCGCGACACCGCCGCGTTCTTCGCCGCCGCCGAACGCCACTACCGCAACCCCGCGCTGCCCCCGCTCGGCCTGGTCGAGGGCCCGGGCACGCGCCGGCTGCGGATCGGGCTGGTGGTGGACTCGCCGGTCGCGCCCAGCGACGCGGCGACCCGGGCGGCGGTCGAGGCGACGGCGGCCCGGCTGGAGGCGCTGGGGCACGAGGTGACCCCGGCCGTGATGCCGTTCGGCGAGGAGTTCTCCCGCGACTTCGTCCTCTACTGGGGCTACATCGCCTTCCTGATCGCCACCACCGGCCGACTCACCGTCGACCCCGGCTTCCGGGCGAGCCGGCTCGACGGGCTGACCACCGGGCTGCGGCGGCTCTTCCACCGGGAGTTCCGGAGCGTACCGGGCGTGGTCCGGCGGCTGCGGCGCGCCGAGGAGACGTACGCGGGGATGTTCCGGACCCACGATGCGGTCCTCTCGCCGGTGCTGGCGCACGTCACGCCACCGATCGGGTACCTGAGCCCGAACGTCGCCTTCGACGAACTGATCGACCGGCTCACCCGGTACGTGGCGATCACACCGGTCAACAACGTCACCGGCGGCCCGGCGATCGCGCTGCCGACCGGTGCGAGCGCCGACGGCCTGCCGGTCGGCGTCCACCTGTCGGCGGCCCACGGGGAGGAGCGGGTGCTGCTGGAGCTGGCGTTCGCCCTGGAGGCGGACCGGCCCTGGCGGCGGATACAGGACTGAGGGCGGACGGAGGACCGAGGGCGGACAGAGGACCGCGGACCGGGGCCGTCGTTCAGCCGAGGACCGGGGAGGCGATGGCACAGGCGGCCCGGACCTCGCTGCGCAGCGGGCCGAGCACATCGGGGCCGGTCGCCCCGGTCGCCCCGGTCGCCCCGGTCGCCCCGGTCACCCCGGTCGCCGCGTCCCCGTCCGGCCCCGGCCCCGGCAGCGGTGTGCCGCTGCGCAGCGCCCCGGCCAGCGCGGCCAGGTCCGCCGCGATGGCGGCGACCTCGCCCGGCGGCGGCGCCGGCTCCCCGTGCTCGACCCGGACCCGGGTGGCGGTGGTGGCCTCCACCACCCGTTCCACCGCGATCACCAGCGGCCACCACGCCGCCGCCCGGGGCCCGGTCGGCGGCGGTTCGGTGAGCGCGCGCTGGAATTCGGAGCGGACCGCCGAGAGGTCCCGGTAGAGGCGCCGGCGCCGGACGGGCCGGGCCGGCCGGTCCTGGCCGGGTGCGCCGGCGAAGGCCAGCGCCACGTACGCGGAGGCGTCCGCCACGGTGTCGGCCAGCCGGTCGCCGATCCGGGTGTGCCAGGACTCCGGCCAGCACAGGTACCCGGCGACCAGGGCGATCCCGCAGCCGATCAGCGAATCGTAGAGCCGGGGCAGGACGAGCCCGAACCCCTGGTGGTTGAGCAGGTCGGACAGCAGCAGGATGACCGGGGTGATGGCCGCCGTCTGGAACGCGTACCCCTTGGCGGAGAAGGCCGGGATCAGCGCGGCCAGCGCCGCGACGGTCGGCACGTCCCACCAGCCGCGCGGCACCTCGGCGAGCACCGGCACGGCGAGCAGCAGCCCGCCGGCGGTGCCGAGGGCGCGCAGCACGGCCCGTGAGAACACCGAGCCGAAGTCCGGTTTGAGGACGAAGGTGACGGTCAGCGCGACCCAGTAGGAGCGGGGCACCGGCAGCACCGACACCACCACCTGCGCCAGGCCGATGCACAGCGCGAGCCGCAGGCCGTAGCGCCAGGACGCGCCGGAGAGCAGCGCCGCCCGGGCCGCGCGCCGGGTCCGCACCCAGGGGGCGGCGGGGCGGCCGAGCCGGTCGGGGTCGGCGGCGTGCGCGTGGTCGGGCTCGGCGCCGACGGCGGCCGCGTAGCGCAGCGCCCGGTCCAGGGCGCGTTCCGAGGGGCCGGTCGGCTCGGGCAGTTCGAGCGGGACGGCGGTGCCGGTCCGGGGGCCGTCCCCGATGCTGTCGGCGAGCGCCAGGACGGCCGCCGGCCAGGCCTCCGGCAGCGGGCCGAGCCGGGCCGGGCGCAGTTTGGCGGCGGAGGCCGCCTCGACGATCGGGATCAGGGCGTTGAGCCGGGCGATCAGCCGGGTCAGCCCGGGGGAGCGGCCGTGCCGGCGGGTGCGGTGGGCGAGCAGCAGGTCGTACGAGGCGTTGAGCGACTGGGTGACGGCCTGTCGCCGTTCGTCGTGCTCGGGGGTGCCGGCGGCCCGGACGAACGCGGCGACCGAGCGGTAGGAGTCGGCGACCGCCGCCCGTTCGGGGACCCCGCCGCGCAGCGGCCAGCCGAACAGGGTGAGCAGCAGCACCACCGCCCCGCCGGCGGTGAGCAGCAGCGGTGCCGTCCACCAGGGGCGGGGCATCGGCAGCCCGGCGCCGACGACGGCGTTGAGGAGGAGCAGGAGTCCGGAGACGGAGGCGACCGAGCCGATCGAGGAGATCATCCCGGAGACCAGCGCCACCAGGGTGAGGACGGCGACGGCGGTCCAGTCGCGGCCGTACACCAGGGTGCCGAGGGTGACGCCGACGGCGCCGAAGAGCTGGGGGACGGCGATGTTGAAGAACCGCATCCGGTAGGCGTCGGCGGTGTCGCCGATCACGCCGGACAGGGCGCCCATCGAGACCAGCGCGCCGTACGCGGGCCGCCCGGCGGCGAGGCCGACGGCCAGCGGCGCGGAGAGCGCGACCGAGGCGCGGGCCACCGCCGCCCAGGGCACCGGCGCGGGTTGGGGCCGCAGCCCGGCCGTCAGCCAGGTCGGCGGCAAGAGCCGGACGCCGTGCGGGTGCTGTGCCATGGGCCCAACCTACGGCGCCCGCCGGTACGGCCCCGGGCGCGGCGCGCACGGGCCGGGCGGGCTCCACGCAGGTGACTGTGCAGGTGACCGCGCAGGTGAGGGCCGGTCAGGCGGTGGCGGCGGCGGTGCCGGGCGCGGGTGCCGGTGCGGACGCCGGGTCGGCCGGGCGGCGGGTGGTGGGGAGGTCGCGGACCCGGCCGACGGGGGAGAGCAGGAGGACCAGCGCCGCCAGCGGCACCCCGGCCGTGGTGATCCACATCGCCGGGCGCAGGCCCACCGCGGTGCCGAGGACACCGGCGAGCAGGGCGCCCACCGGGATGGTGCCGTAGTTGAGGACGGCGGCACTCGCGGTGATCCGGCCGAGCAGCTCGGGCGGGCAGTAGTGCTGCTGGAAGCCGGACTTGATGACGTTCCCGGCCACCACCCCGGCCGAGACCCCGAACCCGCCGACGGCGTAGCAGAGCACGCCCGCGCCGGTCCCGGTGAGCGGGATCAGCAGGGCGAGCGCGGGCAGGCCCAGCTCGAACAGGATCATCGCGCGCGCCGTGCCGACCCGGGCGGCCACCCGGCGGGCGGCGAACGCGCCGAGGACGCCACCGCTGCCGGCCGCCGCGACCAGCCCGCCGACGGTGCCGGAGGCGAGTCCGACCTCGCGGACCAGGAAGGCGACCAGGATCGACTGGTACCCCATCAGCGCCAGGTTGCAGGTGGCGCCGTAGAGGGTGAGGGCGCGCAGCCAGCGGTCCCCGGCGACCAGCCGCAGGCCCTCGCCGATCTCGCGCCGCAGCGCCCGGTCGGCACCGCGGCCGTTGCGGTTCGCACCGCGGCCGTTGCGGTTCGCGCCGCGCCCGTTGCGGTTCGCGCCGCGCCCGTCGTGGTGCCTGCCGCGCCCGTTGCCGGCGGCCGGGGTTTCGCGGTGTCGGATCCGGCCCAGGCAGAGCAGCGAGACCAGGAAGGTCGCGGCGTTGGCGAGCATGCCGTTGGCGGCGCCGGCGAGCTGGGCGAGCAGGCCGCCGGAGCCGAGGCCGACGATCTGGGCGGCGGAGGCGCTGCCGTGCAGTTTGGCGTTGCCCTCGGGCTGGTCGGCGGGGGAGAGCAGGTCGGGCAGGTAGGCGGTGTAGGCGGTCTGGAAGAACACGGCCGCGGTGCCGGTGAGCAGGGCGACCGCCAGCAGCAGGCCGGTGCTCAGCCATCCGGCCCAGGCGGCGGCGGGGACGGCGGTGAACAGGACGAGCGAGACGGCGGCGGCCGCCAGCATCACGGTCCGGCGGGGTAAGCGGTCCACCCAGACGCCGGCCGGCAGGCCCATGACCAGCCAGGGCGCCCAGGAGGCGGCGCTGAGCAGGCCGATCTGGAAGGTGGAGGCGTGCAGTTCGGAGACGGCGATGAGCGGCATCGCGACGCCGGTCACGGAGGCGCCGAACTTGCCGGCGGTCTCGCCGCACCAGAGCAGCCGGAAGTCCCGGTGGCGGCGGAGCAGGCTGCGGCGGGGGTCGTCGTGCGTCACTCGGCGCTCCGGGCCTCGTCGGTGCGGGAGCGCCGCGGGAAGGACTGGAGCTGGACGACGATCGGCAGCGCCGCCGGGTCCGGCGCGGCGTCCGGGGCCGGGGTGTGGCGTTCGACGACGGCGAAGATCTCGTCGTTGAGCGCCTGGAGCTGGGCCGGGTTCAGCCGCAGTCGGCGCCAGTCCGAGATGGTGCCGACATTGCGCCACTCGTCCGGCCAGTCCTCGGTGATGTAGTCGTTGACCCGGTTGAAGTACTGCTGGACCAGCTGGTTCAGATAGAGCGAGACCGCGCCGCGGGTGTCCGGGTCGTCGCGGAAGTCGGCGGTGTCGAGCCGGTTGGACACCTCCACCCGCCGCCACCAGCGCTCCCGCTTGGTGCCGCGCCCGGTCTCCTCCTCGATGAACCCGTGCTCCGCGAGGTGGCGCAGGTGCCAGCTGACGGTGCCGGTGTTCTCGCCGAGCCGCTCGGCGAGCCGGGTCGCGGTCGCGGGCCCGTCGAGGTTGAGGAGCTCGAAGATCTGCATCCGCAGCGGGTGCGCGAGCCCGCGCAGGCTGCGGGCGTCGAGGCGGCGCTGCGGCGGCCCGGGGGGATCGGGCGGTCCGGGCGCGGCGGGGGTGTCGGGGTGCTCGGTGGTCATACCCGCAGCCTAGATTGCAGAGGATCCTCTGCATAGATGTGTCTGCAGAGAAACCTCTGCAAGTTTCCCGTTATCCCGAATCGCATCCCGGACGGCCCGATGATCTTCTAGAGTCGCGTCCGGTAGGACCGTAGGACCATAGGACTGAACGACCGTAGGACCGTACGACCGCACGGTGCGTTCCACCCTCGCGCACCGGTTCCAGGGAGAGGCAGCACCATGACCGAGCCGCAGCCGAAGCCGTTCGAGCACGTCGACGAGGACTGGCAGAGCGCCCTCGTGGTCGTCGCCCACCCCGACGACATGGAGTACGGCGGGGCCGCCGCCGTCGCCCGCTGGACGGACCAGGGCAAGAAGGTCGTCTATGTGATGGCCACCAGCGGCGAGGCCGGGATCGACAGCATGGACCCGGAGCTGTGCGGCCCGCTGCGCGAGGCCGAGCAGATCGCCTCCGCGGCCGTGGTCGGCGTCGACACCGTCGAGTTCCTCGGCCACCCGGACGGCACCGTCGAGAACGGCCTGCCGCTGCGCCGGGACATCGCGCGCGCCGTCCGCCGCCACCGCCCGGACATCGTCATCACCATCAACTTCCACGACACCTGGGGCGGGCCGTACCTCAACCAGGCCGACCACATCGCGGTCGGCCGGGCCCTCCTCGACGGGGTGCGGGACGCGGGCAACCGCTGGGTCTTCCGCGAGCTGACCGCTGAGGGCCACGAGCCGTGGAACGGCGTGCGGGCGATCTGGGTCTCCGGCTCGCCGGAGTCCGGGCACGCGGTCGACATCACCGAGCACTTCGACCGGGGCGTGGCTTCGCTGGAGGAGCACAAGGCGTACCTGGCCGGCCTCGGCGGCGCGATGGCGGACGCGCGCGGCTTCCTGGAGGGCTTCGGCCGCGAGGCGGGCACCCGGCTCGGCACCCGCTTCGCCGTCCCGTTCGAGGTCTTCCCGCTCGGCTGAGGTCCTCAGGAGTGCTCCGGCGGTTCTTCTTTCTGCTCCGGCTCCGGTTCCGGCTCCCGCCGTCGACGACGGCGCAGCAGCTGCCGGACGGCGAGGGCGGCGACCAGGACGCCGAGCGCGATCAGCAGCCAGAGCTGGTAGCGCAGGGCCGTCCGCCAGACCGCGCCGATGTTGGCACCCGCGACATAACCGAAGGTCGCCCACACCCCGACCCAGAGCGCCGCGCCGAGCACGTTGAACACCTGGAAGCGGGGCCAGGGCATGCCGGTCGTCCCGGCGATGAGGCCGCTGGTCTGCCGCAGGCCGTCGACGAACCGGGCCACCGTCACCACCTTGCCGCCGTGCCGGGCGAAGAACACCTCTGCGCGGGCCGCCCGCGCCGGGGTGAGCAGCACGTACGGGCCCCAGCGGTGGACGAAGGCCCGGCCGCCGGTGGCGCCGATCAGATGGCCGAGGGTGTTGCCGAGCACCGCCGCCGTGAAGGCGATCGCCACCACGGCGGCGAGGTTCAGGTGTCCGGTGCCCGCGTAGACGGCGGCCAGCACCAGCACGGTCTGGCCCGGCGCGGGGACGGCGCAGTTGTCGAGCAGCACGAACAGCGCCACCAGCGCGTAGCCGTACTGCTGCAGCAGCGGTGCGAGCGCGGCGAGCGGCCCCGGCAGCTCGGGCGCGGTCTCGGCGAGGAACCGCGCCGTCCAGGGTGGGAGGGACACGGCTCACCGCCCCGGGCCGGACGGGCGCGGGGCGGTGGGCGGTGGCGTCAGCGGGTCGCCTCGCGGGGTTCGACGTTGCAGTCCGGGCCCGGGTAGACCAGGCCCGTGTGGCCGTCCTCGAAGCGGACCATGTACGGCGGCGAGCCGTCCGGGCCGCGCACCTCGACGATCTCGCCCTTCTGGTCGATCATGCCCACCGCCCGGCTGTGGATGTGGAGCTGGTCACCTACCGCTGCGTGCATGGTCGTGCTCCTCGGGTGTGTGCGGACATCGGCGGCCGACGTGCCGCCCGGGTCCCCGTCCGCTCTCTCCACTCTGCTGCGGGCGCGCACGGCACGCAACGGCGCGCACCGCCCGCGACGGCGCGTCCGGGCGCCGCGGTGGAGGGGGGCTCAGCGCGGCCCGAGCAGATCGGCCAGGTAGCACCGGACCAGCCGCTTGCACTCGGCGATCATCGCCGGGTCGCCGTCCCGGTCGCCGCGGAAGGCGAGCTTGAGCACCGCGTCGGCCGCTTCCAGCGCCACCCGCAGGCCGAGGGTCAGCGCGGCGGGGTCGGTCGTGCCGAACAGGTCGCCGCCGAGGGCCTGGAGCCGCAGCGCGACGGCCGTGTTGTTGTCCACCTCGGCGTCCAGCAGGTGCTGGTCGTCGTGGACGCCGCTCGGCGCGGCCGGCCCGGAGAGCCCGAAGTCCACCTGGCCGAAGCCGGGGACGGTCCGCTTCATCGCGACGAACTCGTCCACCGCGAGATCGGTGAACCCGGCCGGCCCGCTGGGGGCCTCGGCGCGCAGCCGGTCGTCGAGCCGGTGCAGATAGCGGTCGAGGTTGTGGCCGGCCAGTGCGGCGAGCAGGTCCTCCTTGCCCGCGAAGAACTGGTACAGGGTGCCGATCGGCACCTGGGCGCGCTGGGCCACCTCCTTGGTGGTGAGCGCGGCGGCCCCGGCCTCGTCGAGCAGCGCGGCGCACGCGTCCAGGATCCTTCCGTAGCGTTCCTGGCTGCGCTGCTGCACCGGCCGTCGCCGCCCGGGGCCCGTCCACCCCGCCGTCCGGTGACTCCTCGTGTCCGCGCTCATGTGGCCACTGTGCCGCATCTGCCGTTCGGCGGGCCAATCCCCGGGCCGATCCCAGGGTTGATCCGAGGGCCGATCCCCGGGCCGATCCGCGCGGGACAGGCCGTAGGCTCTCTGCGCTGATCATGAGGGGCAGGAGAGGAAACCATGGGGCAGAAGATCATCCGGTTCTCGGACCTGACCGGCCGGCACGCGGAGGACGAGGACCAGCTGGTGCGGGTCGTGGTCCGCGCCCACCCGGAGCTCGCGGACGGACCGGTCGCGATCGAGGCGCTCGCCGGGGAGCTGGCCGAGGTGCGGGGGCTGGCGCTCGACCTGGTGACGATCGAGCTGCACCGCCCGGACGCGGAGGAGCCGGAGACGGTCGTGATGACCGCCGAGGCCTTCGACCGGCTGGCCACGGTGACGCCGATGGCCGAGGTGCTGCGCGGCGCCGAGCGGGTCGCCGCCCGGACGGTGCCGGTGCAGGCCGCGGCCGCCGGGGCGGGCCGGGAGCGGGTCAACTACGCGAGCCCGGAGCACGCCGGCCGTCCGCACAAGGGCCGTACCACCGACGCCGAGAAGCAGGTCGTCCGGGACCACCTGGACGAGATCAACGAGCGGCTGGCCGCGGAGGGCGTCCGCACCGTCGACCTGGCCAACCCGGAGCACGTGGCCCGGTACGGCCTGGAGGAACTGGCCGCCGAGCGCGGCGTCACCCTCGGCTGATCCGGCGGGGCCCGGCCCCCGGGAGCGCGGCGGCCGCGTTCCCGGGGGCATCGGTACTGGAGCGGACCGACAAGAGGCCAAGGATTCTTGACGGTCAGTCAGTCCGTTCCGTCCGGCGGTTCTCAGCGGAACGCCGGGGCGGTGCGGGCGGCCCAGTCGGCGAAGGTGCGCGGTGCGCGGCCGAGGACCCGCTCGACGTCCGGGCCCGGCGTCCGCTCGGCGGGCAGCGGCCGACCGAGGATGGCGAGGGTGCCCTCCACCACCGGCTCCGGCATGAACGCCAGCAGCTGGGCGCGGGCCTCGTCGTGGGTCTGCTCGACGAACCGCACCGGGGTGCCCAGGGCCGCGCCGATCGCCTCGGCCCGTTCGCGCGGGGTGACCGCGGCCGGGCCGGTGAGCTCGTACGTCCGGCCGGCGTGGCCGTCCTCGCGCAGGGTGGCGGCGGCGACCGCGGCGACGTCCGCCGGGTCGACGGTGGGCAGTCCGACCTCGCCGAACGGCGCGGCGGCCGTGCGGTCGGCGCGGATCGAGTCGGCCCAGGCGAAGGCGTTCGAGTTCAGGCCGCCGGAGCGCAGCACCGTCCAGTCGAGGCCGGAGTCGCGCACGGCCTCCTCGAACCCGGCGGCGTGGCGGTAGACCTCGGGCCGCGTCCCGACGCCCTGGGAGGAGAGCAGGACGACCCGGCGCACCCCGGCCGACCGGGCCAGCCGGAGGATCTCCTGCGGTTCCTCGCCGGCCACCAGCAGGAACAGGGCGGTGGCACCGTCGAGGGCGGGGCGCAGGCTCTCCGGGTCGGCGAGGTCCGCCGGTACGTGCCGGACGCCGGTCGGGAGCGGCCCCGGCCGACGGGAGACGGCGGTCACCTGCTCGCCGGCGTCGACCAGGGTCCGGACCAGCTCGCGGCCGACGTTCCCGGTCGCACCCGTGACAACAATCATGGTAAACCCCCTGTGAGGGGCGGCAGTTGGCCGCTCCGATTGAGTTAGTCAGTTGGCTGACTGAGAACGACGGTAGCCGATGCCGGGCCGGACGTCTACTCTTAGTCAGGTGACTGACTCAAAGACCTCGAAGACCCCGAAGACCGTGAAAGCCTCGAAGAGCACCGGCCGCGCCCCGGGCAAGCGCGAGCGGCTGGCCGCGGCGGCGGCGCGGGTCCTGCACGAGAAGGGCGTGGAGCAGACCACGCTCGCCGACATCGCCCAAGCGGCGGACGTCCCGGTCGGGAACGTCTACTACTACTTCAAGACCAAGAACGAGCTGGTCGAGGCCGCGATCCAGGCCCACGCGAGCGGCCTGGAGGAGCTGATCGGGCAGCTCGACGCGCTCCCCGCCCCGCAGGAGCGGCTGAAGGCACTGCTGGCCGGCTGGGTCGGGCAGCGCGAACTCACCGCCCGGTACGGCTGCCCCACCGGCAGCCTCGCCTCGGAGCTGGACAAGCGCGCCGACGGTCTCGACGCGTCCATCGCGGAGGTCATGCGCAGGCTCCTCGGCTGGGCCGAGGTGCAGTTCGCGGAGATGGGGCGCGAGGACTCCCGCGAGCTGGCCGTGGCGCTGGTCGCCGCCTACCAGGGGATCTCGCTGCTCACCAACACCCTCCGCGAGCCCGGGCTGATGCTGGCCGAGGGGGACCGGCTGGAGCGCTGGATCGACTCGCTGGGCTGACCCGTCGGTGTCCGGAACCTGCCAATGGCAGGGGTGGGGACGGGAGCGGACCGCCGGACTCCGCCGCCGACGTGCGGGAAGTTCTCGTCCCGCCAGGAGAAACGCCGCTGCGGCGTAACGCGTAACGCGTAACGCGGCCGCGGCGGGATCTGCGCCGGGCCGGGCAGCGACCGCTGGACCTGAGCGTCTCGCCCGCCCGGTTCACCCTCTACGACCGGGCGCCGGACGAGAACGTGCTGCTGCTGCAGATCCACCACATCGCCGTCGACGACGCCTCCCTGGTGCTGCTCGACCACCGCCGGACCGAGGCCGCCGCGGTGGCGGCGGAGGCGGACGGCTGGGACTTCTAGGACATCTCTCCCGTACGGCGGTGTCCATTTCAATTTCTTTCGGCCAACCGTGCGAGAGGTCTGTTCGAGGCCGCAGCACCCCCCTAGAGTGGACCGCGCTCCTCCGCAAGTGACCTTTCCGGCACGGCAGTTCACTGCTTCCTCGAACGTTCGGCGCAGCCTGTTCCCACCATCGAGCCGGAAGGGCGGGTCCGTGACACAGGCGTTCCAGTCCCCGGGCTTCGCCGCCCTCGCGGCGGGCCGCGCGGTCGAGACACGGCTCGTCGAAGAACGCTGGCAGGCGGTGGCCTGGGACCTCGGGACGGACCGGCGCCGAGTGGTCACCGACCGGCCCGGGGGCGTCCACCTGAGCGAGATCGAGCCGGACGGCGAGGCCATCTGGTGGTTCGACGCCGACAGCGACGAGCAGGGCCGCTGGCGGCGGGAGCCGTTCGCCGGCGGGCCGGACGGCGAGGCGCTGCACGGGGTGCCGCCCGGGCGCCCGTACGGCGTCGCCTTCGACCGGACGGGCGCGCTCGCGGCGGTGGCCGTCGGCGTCGACGGGGCCTCGCGCTGCTACGTCGGACCGCCCGCGGGCGAGGCGCGACTGATCGGTTCCGCGCCGGGGTACCTCAGCCTGGCCGACCTGTCGCCGGACGGCCGGCTGCTCGCCCTCGGCGGGCGGCCCGACGGGGACGACGCGGTGGTGCTGTGGCGGACGGACGGCGGCCCGGCCGTCAGCGCGGCCGGGGGCGGCGGACTGCGGCTCTGGCCGATCGAGTTCAACCCGCTCGCGGTCCTCGATCCCGAACTGCTGCTGGTGGTCGAGGAGGACGATCGGTACACCGTCGCGACCTGGCGGGCGGACACCGGGCTGCGCCGCTACCCGGGCCTGTCCTTCGACGCCCAGATATCGGCCGGCTGGTACCGGGGGCCGCGCGGGGTGCTGATCCAGCACGAGCGGGCCGGGCGGAGCCGACTGCTCCTCGCCGACCTCGACCCGGCACCCGTGGTCCGGGAGCTCGGCACACCCGGCGGCACCATCCACGACCTGTCCTGCGCCCCGGACGGTACCCTGCACTGCGTCTGGAGCCGGGAGTCCACCCCGCCCCGCCCGCTGGTGCTGCGCCCGGAGGCGGAGGCGGAGGCAGGGACGGGGCCGGGGGCGGCGGTCCGACCCGGCCCCGATCCGGACCACCCCGGCCTGGACCTGGACGGCACCTCCCGCGGCCGCCGCTGGACACCCCGCCCGTACGGGCGCATCCACAGCTTCGTCAGCACCCCGCCCGGCCGGGGCCCGTGGCCGACGCTGTTCCTGGTGCACGGCGGCCCCGCCACCCACGACCGGGACTCCTACGACCCCCGGGTGAACATCCTGGTCGGCCACGGCTACGCGGTGGTGCGCACCAACTACCGCGGCTCCACCGGCTACGGCGCCCGCTGGCAGCACGAGTACGGCCACCGGGTCGGGCTGGCCCAGATCGAGGACCTCGCCGCCGTCCGGGCCGAGCTGGTCGCCGACGGCACGGCGCTCGCGGGCCGCACCGGCCTCTGCGGGTTCTCCTGGGGCGGCTATCTGACCCTGCTGGCGCTGGGCGTCCAGCCGGACCTGTGGTCGCTCGGCATGGCCGCCCAGCCGATCGCGGACTACCCCGCCACCTACCGCGGCACCACCCCGGCCCTGCGCGAGCTCGACCGGCAGCTCTTCGGCGGCAGCCCCGAGGAGGTGCCCGAGCGCTACCGCGCGGCCGACCCGCGGTCGTACGTGCACCGGGTCCGCTCGCCCGTGCTGCTGGTCGTCTCGCGGGACGACGAGCGGTGCCCGCCCGAGCAGGTGGCCCGGTACGCCGCGGACCTGAGCCGGCTGGCGGTGCCGCACGAACTGCTTCGGGTGGACGGCGGCCACTACAGCCGCCGGACCGCCGACCACCGGTCGGTGCTGGCCGCGATGGTCCGGTTCGCCGGACAGGTCTGGCCGGCACCACCCCACCGACCACCTCGGGGCGACCGCCCCGGGGGAACCGCCCAGCCGTTGGAAGGAGGTGAACAGCCATGAAGCGTCGCAGCATCCAGAACGACCCGATCGGTACCCCGGAGCGTGACCGTGGCGCGGTGATCGTCCAGAACTTCGCGCTCGACATCACCAAGGCCGCACCGGTCGCGCCCGCCCTCAAGGGGCAGCCGAAGCCGAAGCCGGAGTCCAAGAAGTGATTCCCGGTCGCTCCGGGGCGCCTCGGCGCTCCGGAGCGACACCCCGCGCACCGCCCCGGCCCACAGCCCATTTGCCACCGCCCGAGTCCACCGTCCGCGCACGACAGAAGTGGCCATCATGCGTATCGTCCTGCTGCACATGCCCTGGGGTGCGATCGACGTGCCGTCGCTGGCGCTCGGGATCCTGCACACCGCCGCCGCCCGCGCCGGCCACGAGGTCGAAGTGCGGTACGCCAACCTGGACTTCGTGGACTGGGCGGCCGAGACCACCGGGTTCGGGGTGGAGGACTACGAGTACTTCTCCGAGAAGTCCTACTTCCAGGGCGCGGGCGACTGGGCGTTCGCCGGCGCGCTGTACGGCGACGACGAGCCCGCCCCGGGCTTCGCCGAATCCGCCGACTCCGAGCGCTACTTCGAGTACCTGGCCACCAACGGCGCGAGCGAGCAGGAGATGGCCCTCACCCGGGCCACCCGCGCGATCGCCCCCGCGTTCGTCGCGCGACTGGTCGAGGAACTCGCCGCCGACCCGCCGGACCTGGTCGGCTTCACCACCACCTTCCAGCAGAACACGGCGAGCCTCGCCGCCGCCCGGCTGCTCAAGCAGCGCTGCCCGCAGGTGCGCACGGTGTTCGGCGGCGCGAACTGCGACGGCCCGCAGGGCGCCGCGCTGCACCGCAACTTCCCCTTCCTGGACTACGTGGTGCGCGGCGAGGGCGAGGCGGCCTTCCCCGCGCTGCTGGCGGGCGGCGACCTCGCGGCCGTGCCCGGGCTGTGCTGGCGGGACGGGGCCGGGAAGTCGACGGTCAACGAGATGTCGCGGCGCCCGCTGCCGCCCGCGGCGATCCTGACGCCCCGCTACGACGGCTTCTACGAGCGGCTGGACGCCTCCGTCGCGGCCGGCTGGGTCGACCCCAAACTCGTCCTCGAAGGCTCCCGGGGCTGCTGGTGGGGGGAGAAGCACCACTGCACCTTCTGCGGTCTCAACGGCTCCTCGATGGAGTTCCGCTCCAAGCCGCCGGCGGACTTCCTCGCCGAGGTGCTCACCCTCGCCGAGCGCCACCAGCTGCTGGACGTCTACGTGGTCGACAACATCCTGGACATGGGCTACTTCGACACCGTGCTGAAGTCGCTGGCCGAACTCCCCGTCGACCTGCGGCTGCACTTCGAGATCAAGGCCAATCTGCGCCGCCACCAGTTCCAGCTCCTCGGCGACTCCGGCGCGGCCCAGGTGCAGCCCGGCATCGAGAACCTGAGCACCCGGGTCCTGAAGATCATGGACAAGGGGGTGACGGGCTGCCAGAACGTCCGCGCGCTGCGCGACGCGCAGAGCGCCGGCGTCTCGGTCACCTGGAACTACCTCTACGGCTTCCCGGGCGAGCAGCCGGACGACTACGAGTCGGTGATCCGCCAACTGCCCGTACTGCACCACCTGGACCCGCCGACCGGCGCGGGGCGGATCGCGATCGAGCGGTTCAGCCCGTACTTCGACCGCCCCGAACTGGGCTTCGCGATCACCAGGCCGGCTTTCCAGTACCGCGCGACCTACCGGCTGCCGGAGAGCGAACTCGCCGAACTCGCCTATGTGTTCACCGCGCCGCCGCGGGGGATCGGCGGCGAGGTCGCGGAGCGGCTGGGCGCGGCGGTGGACACCTGGCTCGCCCGGTTCCCGGACAGCCGGCTCACCTACCGGGAGGCGGGCGGGCGGATCGTGCTCGTCAACACCCGGCCCGGCTACGACTGGCGGGTGGTCGAGCTGACCGACCCGGTGGAGATCGCCGCCTTCCGGCTGCTGGGGCAGCCCCGTTCGCCCGCCGCGCTGGCCGCGAAGCTCCCCGGCGGCGCGGCGGCGGTCGAACCGGTGCTGGAGCGGTTCGGCGCGCTGGGCCTGCTGTTCCACGACGGGGACAGCTACCTCCAGGTCGCCGTCGAGTCCGACAACCAGGTGCTGATGCGGATGCGGCACCGGCACGGCCCCGCGGCCGTCCTTCCCCGCGGTCCGCGCACCGAGACCGGGACCGGGACCGAGGAGGTGCTGGATGCCGTCCCGATCGGCTGAGCGGACCGACGCCGGGGCCTGGCACGCGGCCGGCCCCGAGGCCGAGCTCTGGCTCGACTACGACCCCGCCGTGAGGGAGTTGCCGGGCATCGGGCTCGGCCGCCGGACCCTGGCCGGACCGGCGGGGGCGGAGATCACCGAGCTGCACCGGTCCGGCGTCCGCTGCCTGCGGCTGACCGAGCCGGTGCGGCTGTGCGCGGACGCGCCGGCGGCCTCGGCGCGGGCCCTGATGCTGCTGCGCGAGGCGACCGGACAGGGGCTGGCCGTGCTCTGGCACGCGGTCTGCACGGACGGCTGCGCGGAGCAGCGGCGGTTCCACCACCTCTACCCGCCCGAGGAGTTGACCGGCGCGGCGGCCGAGGTCGCCGCCGACTGGCGCGCGAGCTACTTCCCGAGCAAGTGCGTCTACCGGCGCGGTCCCGGCTTCGTCGAGGTGCGCGACCGCCGCTTCGGGACGCTGGAGCTGTTCACCGTCGACGAGCCCGGCCATCTGGCCCAACTGGACGCGCTGGCCGAGGGCGTCGAGGTCGGCCTGCTGCCGGAGGCCGTCCACCGGGACTTCGCCGAGGCCGGCCTGATCGCCGAACAGGCCGGGCGGGCCTGGTTCCTGCCCATGCGGGTGCGCCGCTGGCCCTTCCCGTCGCTGACCGTCTGACCCGTCCGACCTGCCTGACCACGTTCGACCCCGTCCGACCCCGTCCGACCACGCCCGACCACGTCCGACCCGTCCGAGGAGAGAAGCATGAGCACCGCGGTCGACGACGCCGCCGCGCGGATGTCCGCGTTCATCCGCGACCCCTACCCCACGCTCGCCCGGATCCGCGAGGCCGGCGCGGTCTCCGTCGTGGAGTTCGGCGAGGGCCTGCCGGTCTACCTGGTGACGCGGTACGAGGACGTCCGGACCGCGCTGATGGACCCGCGGTTCGGGCAGGACGTCCGCCGCAGCCAGGCCATCGCCAGCGGACGGGGCGCCGGTCTGACCCTCGGCTCGGACGTCGTCCACATGCTCAACAGCGACCCGCCGGACCACACCCGGCTGCGCCGACTGATCCAGGGCGTCTTCACCCGTCGGCGGGTGGACCTGATGCGGCCGATGGTCGAGCGCATCGCCGGCGGCCTGCTGGACGGGCTGCGCGGGCGGGGGACGGCCGACCTGGTGACGGACTTCGCCTTCCCGCTGCCGATCATGGTCATCTGCGAGCTGCTGGGCTTCCCCCCGGAGGACATGCACTCCTTCCGCACCTGGTCGACGGCGATCCTGACCCAGGGCGGCGAAATGACCTTCGACCAGGCCACCGGCGAACTGAACGACTACCTGCGGGAGTTGATGACGGCCCGGCGGGCCTCCCCGCGCGCGGACATCCTCACCGACCTGGTGCAGGCCCGGGACGCCGGCGAACTCACCGAGCAGGAGGTGTTCTCGATGGTCTTCCTGCTGCTGATCGGCGGCCACGAGACCACCGTCAACCTGCTCGGCACCGCCACCCTGGCCCTGCTCCACCACCCGGACGAACTGGCCCGGCTGCGCGCCGACCCGGGGATGATGCCGGTCGCGATCGACGAGTTCCTGCGCTACGAGTCCCCGGTGAGCATGGCCACGATGCGGTTCACCAACGCCGAGGTGACGGTCGACGACGTGGAGATCCCGGCGGACGAGCTGGTCCTGCTCTCGCTCGGCGCGGCCAACCGGGACCCGGCCCGCTTCGCCGACCCGGACCGGCTGGTCCTGGACCGGAACGACCCGGGCCACCTGGCCTTCGGGCAGGGCCTGCACCGGTGCCTCGGCTCCTTCCTCGGCAAACTGGAGAGCGAGGTGGCGCTGACCGGCCTGCTGGAGCGCTTCACCCGGATCGAGCTGGCCGCCGCGGAGGAGACCCTGCCCTGGCGCAACACGATCATGCTGCGCGGTCTGGAGTCGCTCCCGGTCTCGCTCGATGGCTAGCAGCACGGGCGCGGGCGGCAGCACGGGCACCGACAGCGGCCCCAAGCCGGCGGGACTGCTGCGCTTCCGCCCCCGGATCGGCCTCGCACCGCTGCGCGCGCGAGGCTACCGGCTGCTGGTGATCGGCCAGGGCACCTCGGAGTTCGGCAACGCGTTCCAGGTGGTCGCCCTGCCGCTGCTGGTCCACGCCCTCGGCGGCGGCGCCCGCCAGTTGAGCGTGGTGGTCGCCGCCTACGGCGCGGGACGGCTGGCCGCCACCCCGCTCGGCGGGATGTTCGCCGACCGGTTCGGCGCCTGGCGGGTGATGATGGCCGCCGACCTCGGCCGACTGCTCGCCACCACCGGACTGTGCGCGACCGCCGCCGGAGGATCGGCGAACTACTGGCTGATCGGCACGCTCGCGCTGCTGGTCGGCCTCGGGGCGGGGGTGTTCCTGCCGGCCGCCTGGGCGATCACCCCGACCCTGCTGCCCGCCGAGGACCTGCACGCGGGCAACGCGCTCAACAGCACGGTGACCTTCGGCGCCGGCCTGCTCGGTCCGGCGGCCGCCGGACCCCTGGTCGCCTGGCTGAACCCGGCCGTCGCCCTGGGCCTGGACGCGGCGACCTTCGCCGTGTCGGCGGCGACGCTGCTGCTGATCGGCCGCGGCAGCACGGTCGCACCACCCCGGCCGATCTCCGAACGGGCCTCCGTGCCGAGGAACTTCCGCGCTCTGCTGCGGGAGTCGCCGCTGCTGCGCGCGGTGCTGACGGTGACGGTGATCGCCAACCTGACGGTCGGCGGCGCCACCAGGGTCGCCCTGCCTACCCTGGCCACCGACGGCTTCGCCGCCGGCGCCGTCGGCCTCGGCCTGCTGCTGGCCGCCTTCACCGGCGGGGCGCTGGTCGGCGGCCTGTTCGCGGCCGGCCTCACCGAGGTGCGCTCGCGCGGCCGCACGGCCATGCTCTCCGGCCTGGTGATGGGCGCGGCGATCGGCCTGGTGCCGTTCACCGGCCTCGTCGGCGCGGTGCTGCTGCTCCTCGTCGCCGGCGGCGCCAGCACGGTGACCAACGTCCTGGTCGTCACCGGCGTCCAGAAGAGCACCCCGCCCGCCCTGCTGGCCCGCGTCATGGCGGCCATCACCTTCTGCGGGCTGGGCGTCTTCCCGCTCTCGGTGATCGCGGCCGGTGCGGCGGTGGACGCCTTCGGGAGCAGCGGCGTCCTCGCGACCACCGGCCTCTGCCTGCTCGGCGCCTTCGGCTACGCCCTGACCCGCCCCGAGATCCGCGGGCTGTGACCCACCGCCCTCAGCAGGCGCAGGAGATGCCCGAGCGCGGGGCCGTGAGGTCGTCGATCGGCCGCCGCTCGGTGCCGTCGGCCGTCTCGAAGGCGAAGCCCTCCCGGACCCAGTACTCGAAGCCGCCGAGCATCTCCTTCACCCGGTAGCCGAGCCGGGCGAAGGCGAGCGCGGCCCGGGTCGCACCGTTGCAGCCGGGCCCCCAGCAGTAGGTGACGACGGTGGCCCCGCGGTCGACCAGCTCCGGAATCCGGCCGGTGGGCAGGTGCAGCGCACCCGGGATGTGCCCCTGCGCCCACGCCACCTCGCTCCGCGAGTCGACCACGACCAGCCCGGGCACGCCCGCCGTGAGGTCGGCACGCACGTCCGAGACATCGGCCTCGAAGCTGAGCCGGGAGAGGAAGTGCGCCTCGGCAACGGCCGGCTCGGCGGGCGGAACGGAGAGAACGGCGCTGCTCATCGAGTACTCCTGAGGTCGAGCGGTACGGGCTGGTGCACCGATCCTGTCCCACGCCCCACCCCACCCACGAGCGTCGCGATCGCCGCCGTTCGCCAAGATCCCGCCATCCCGACTCGTGGTCGGCGCGCTACCGCAGCGGTCCGCACTCGTCGACGAACACCGTCGGCACCGACAGGAACACGTCCGCGTCCACCGGGCCGTAGGCGATGTTGAACGTGTCCAGCCAGTACGACCAGTCCTGCATCCCCGCCGCGCTGCTGAAGCGGTAGTTCAGCTGCCAACGCACCCACTGGCCCGGGCGGAGACGTACCGCCGGCGGTCTACGCGGGCGGGGCGGCAGCCCGAACAGAGGGTCCACCCGGGGAAGGACCCGCAGCCGGCCGTCGGCCTCCCGGAGGCCGACGGCGATCCCGCGAAGCTCCTCCCGGGTCTCGCGCGGCTGGAATCGATCGCGTTCGTGCATGCGGACGACATGCGCAGAGGAAGCCGCGGCCGCGGGCAGCACGAAGGCCGCCGGGGCCGTGTTCCGCCGCGCAGCGGCCTCGCCTCCCCGGGACTGCTTGGTCCATGACGTTCTGATCCACTGCACCGTGATCTCCACAGCACCCACCTCCCTGGCGAAGGACGAAGGATACGGAGATCGGGGAGCGGATGCCCTCGCCATTTCGGGTCCCGCCCCCACCGAGGCGCGGGGGGTGTGCGTCCGTTCAGGGGATTTCTCCCGCGTTGCTACGACCTGTCAGATAAGCGTCATGTGAATGTCACTGCTGGTGACCGGACCGGAACCCGCGCGGGATGTGACGGCGGCGGCCGTCACCTGTCCCTCATGGCGCGTCCGTCCGACAGGTGGTTGATCTCCATGTTCCGGCCCGGCAGGCCCCCTCTTCGTTCGAATTCCCCGGCGCGACCCCGCTCCCGGTTCCTTCCCGCCGTCCCGGCCCGGCTGTCGGGGCGGGGCCTGGTCGCCGTCCTGGCGGCGCTCGCCGTCGTCCTCGGTGCCGCACCGGCCATCGCCTACGAGGCTCCGAGCAGCGCGGGCACCGGTGTCACCGGCTTCAACGGCCACCGGGACATCCCCTTCCCGTCGGGGATGTCGATGAACGCGGCCGTCACCGGCAACATCCAGGTCCAGGAGGGCCTGACGCTGAGCTCGATCGGCAGCCCGGCCGCCTCGCACTACGACCCGCAGGTGGACCCGACCAAGGCGTACGCGATCCGGGTGCGGACGCGACCGCTGCAGGACTGCCCCGCGAACACCGTCTGCCCGGCGGGCGTGCTCACGGTCAGCTTCAAGCACCCCGTGCGCAACCCGATCCTCAACATGGCCGGCCTGGGCGCCGGTGCCAACGGCCCGGGCTTCGTCACGGGCACCTATTCCCAGCTGACGCTCACCGGTTCGGACCAGCCGGCCGAGCTGAGCCAGGCCAACAGCGGCGCCACCCTGTTCGTGACCGGGCGCACGGTCCGGCCCCGTAGCGGTACCGCGCGGGCCAACTGCCAGGACGCCGACACCGCCCTGCGGGCGGGCTGCGGCAGTGTCCGGATCCAGGGCACGGTGTCGTCCCTGACCTTCGCGGTCGACTTCGTCACCCAGCGCGTCGCCATGGGTGCGAACAACAGCGACGGCCAGGACGACTGGGCGGTGTCCGCGCTGGTGGGCGACGACTGCTCCAACGCCCCGGCCTCCTACGGGAACGCCTCGCACGTGGTCGGTGACCTGACCCTCGGGCAGGAGGTGTCGGAGGACGTCCAGACGACGATGATCACGCAGGCGTGCCGTCAGGAGGACGACGACCGGGACCTCAATCCGGACTTCGGGACGCTGACCGCGGGGATGGCGGGCCGGACGTACTCGCTGACGGTGCCGGTGAGCGGCCCGGCCGCGGGTTCGGGCGCCTCCGCCTACGCGGCGGCGTGGATCGACTTCGGCGGCAGCGGCAGCTTCGGGACCGCGGAGCGGGCCACCGCGACGGTGGCGCCCGGGCAGACCTCGGTGACGTTCACCTGGACGGTGCCCGCGGGCGTGGTCGCCGGTCCGACCTGGAGCCGGTTCCGGCTCGGCTACGACCAGGCGCAGGTGGAGGCGCCGACCGGGATGGCGGACTCCGGCGAGGTGGAGGACTGGCCGCTGACCATCGGCCCGGCCCCCGCGCTGACGCTGGAGAAGAAGGCCGACCCCGCGACCGTCACCAAGGCGGGCCAGCAGGTCACCTACAGCTTCACGGTCACCAACAGCGGCACCTTCCCGGTCACCGACCCGGTGGTCAACGAGACCTCGTTCTCCGGCACCGGTACGCGTCCGCAGGTCACCTGCCCGCCCGGCACCGTGGACCCGGGGGCCTCCGTCACCTGCACCGGCAGCTACACCGTCACCCAGGCCGACGTGGACGCGGGGAAGATCGACAACGCCGCCACCGCCACCGCGACCCCGCCGGCCGGGATGAACCCGCCGGTGTCCAACGAGTCGACCGCCACCGTCACCGCACCCCCCGCGCCCGGTCTGACGCTGCGCAAGAGCGCCGCCGAGACCGGCGCCCTCCAGGTCGGCGAGATCCTGCACTACTCCTTCGAGGTCACCAACACCGGCAACACCACCCTCGCCCCGGTCACGGTCCAGGAGACGGCGTTCACCGGCCGGGGCACGGCCCCGCAGATCACCTGCCCCGCCGCGACGGGCTCCCTCGCCCCCGGCGCGGTCGTGACCTGTACCGCCGAGTACACCGTCGTCCAGGCCGACGTCGACGCCGGCACGGTCGAGAACACCGCCGGCGCGACCGGCACCCCGCCCGGCGGCGGGACGCCCGTCACCTCCGACCCCTCCAGCACGGTCGTGCCCTTCAACCCCCGCCCCTCCCTGGACGTCGACAAGGTCGCCGACAAGCAGCGCCTCGTCGCCGGTGAGACCCTCACCTACACCTACACGGCGACCAACACCGGCAACGTCACCCTCACGGACATCACGATCACCGAGACCTCCTTCACCGGCAGCGGGGGAGCGCCGAAGGTGACCTGCCCCGGTGGTGAGCTGGCCCCCGGTGCCGCCCGGACCTGTACGGCGACGTACACGGTGACGCAGGCGGACGTGGACGCCGGGAAGATCGACAACGCGGCCACCGCCACCGGCACCCCGCCCGGCGGCGGGACCCCCGTCACCTCGCCCCCCGCCACCACCACCGTCACCTCCGAGCGCACCCCCGCGCTCAGCATCACCAAGTCCTCCGACAAGCAGCAGCTCGTCGCCGGCGAGCAGATCACCTACACCTTCACCGTCACCAACACCGGCAACATCACCCTCACCGGCGTCCGCCCCGTCGAGTCGGTCTTCACCGGCACCGGCAAGCGCCCGCCGATCGCCTGCCCGCCCGGCTCCGGCGAGCTGCGCCCGGGCCAGCAGCTGGTCTGCACCACCAGCTACACCGCCACCCAGGCCGACATCGACACCGGCAGCATCCGCAACACCGCGACCGCGACGGGCACCCCGCCCGGCGGTGGCACCCCCGTCACCAGCCCGCCCGACACCGCGGTGGTCAGCAGCCCGCCCAAGCCGGGCCTGACCCTCGTCAAGAGCGCCGACCGCGCCGACGTCACCGCCGGCCAGGACGTCACCTACACCTTCACCCTCACCAACACCGGCAATGTGACGATGCATCAGCTCGCCGTGAACGAAGGCGAGTTCAGCGGCACCGGCAAGCTGTCCGCGATCTCCTGCCCCGGCACCTCCCTCGGCGTCGGACAGCAACTCGCCTGCACCGCCACCTACCGGGTCACCGCCGAGGACGCCGCCCGCGGCACCCTCACCAACACCGCCGCCGCCACCGGCACCACGCCCGGCAGCAACCACCCCATCACCTCGCCCCCCGGCAGGGCCACCATCACCACCCCCCCCGCCACCACCGAACC
>NZ_LGDO01000312.1:0-575 GCF_001279805.1 Streptomyces sp. XY431 | reverse complement strand
TCAGCAATCAGGGCAGTCCGGCACATCGGGCGGGTCGGGAAACGTGCGGTTCCCCTCGAGCCAGTCGGTGAGCCATTCCGCAAGGGTGAACCTCTCCGGGAACAGCCGGTGGTGCCTGCAGAGTGCGTTCGGATCCCAGCCCCACATCCGGCCCTGAGGGCTACGAAGATCGATGTACCACCAGATCGCGCAGCCCAGGGTCACCAGCGGCACGACGTGATGCGGGTAGATATCCCATTCCTCGGGCGGCTGCGACCAGCGCCGGTAGATGTCGGTGAGGGATTCCTCGTCGCTGTACCACCTGCCGGTGTCGGTGAGGGACACCACGTTCCCGTCGGTCCCGAACCCGCCGTCGGCGACCTCGCAGTAGATCCTGCGCAGCAACGACGGCATCGGCTGGCCCAGAGCGGTCTCGAGCTCGTCCGCCGCAGCAGCAGATGCCGGCGAAGGAAGACCGTTCCTCCCGGCGAACTCACGAATCCTGGCGATGATCTCGTCGTCGGTCCAGGCCACAGAGTCGGTCACGACGCACACCGTAACGGACGCCAATGACAGACCCCCGCGCTCGCGGGGAG
>NZ_LGDO01000311.1:0-580 GCF_001279805.1 Streptomyces sp. XY431 | reverse complement strand
CAGTTGCCGGTGGCCTCGCAGGCGGCGACCTTGTCCCAGACGCCGGCGGGGGCGGCGGAGGCGGCGTTGGCCGTGACGAGTCCGGCCACCGGCAGGGCGAGGACCGCCCCGGCCATCAGTGCCGTCCGGACGCGGTTGCGCTTGGGGGTGGCGGTGGCGGTGGTGGTGGCGGTGGTCTCGTTACGGAAGGTCACGGAGGGGTCCTTTCGGAGGGGGTGCGGGCGTGCGGAACCAGGCCCTGGGGGCTTGTGGTTTCGGGGGCTCGCACGGTGTTCCTGGTGAGCGGTGTGCTCGTTCGGTGCGACGCATTCGAAGTTACGGGGGTGGGGGTGGTGTTTCAAGGATTCGTAGGTTTGGCGTGGTCAGTGGGGGGTTACCGTGGGTATGGATCTTGATATTGGGCTGTTTTGAAGGCAAATGTCCCGATTTTCAAGATCGAATGTGGGGTGGAAGTGGTCCGGGCCACTCCGGGGGGTCTGTGAGGCCGGGCACACGGTCGACGGGGTGTGGTGGGCCGGTCGCGGCGGGGGGGGGGAATGGGGGGGGGGGGGGGGGGGGGGGGGGGGGGGGGGGGGGGGGG
>NZ_LGDO01000310.1:0-599 GCF_001279805.1 Streptomyces sp. XY431 | reverse complement strand
GGTGCGGGTGGGGTGACGGCGACCGGACTGCCCCAGGCGGTCGGGTCGAGGACGGTGGCGCAGCCGGGTTCGTCGTCGACGGGTGCGGTGGAGGCGGCCGGCGCGGTGGGGTCGGGGTCGGAGTGGCGGTTCGGCGGGGACGGGGTCATCGGAGCCTCCGGGAGGGGTGCGGGCTCAGCCGGGCTGGCGGCAGTCGATGGCGGGCAGCTCGCGGTAGGCGGTCGGCGTGCTCTCCGGCCTCGGGTCGCTGCCCACCCGGACGCCCCACTGGAGCGACTCGTCGTTGCCGAAGTCGTGGGAGCGGGTGAGGGTGACGGACCCGGTGCCGAGCCGCACGGTCTCGGTGGCGACGGTCACGGGCGGGTTGCCCGCGCCGGAGTGGTGCTGCCAGGAGACGACCAGCGTGGCGCCGGGCGGCCCCGACGCCACCACGGTGATCCGCGCCTGGAGGCCGAAGCGGCTGCTGTCCAGACAGCCCAGGGAGTCGACGGTCAGCGATTCCACCCGGGTGGGCGCCGGCGGCGGGGAGGTCGTGGTGGACGGTTGCGGTGCGCGGGTGGGGGAGGAGGGGTCGGTGGTGGCGGCCGGGGACGTGGGGG
>NZ_LGDO01000309.1:0-610 GCF_001279805.1 Streptomyces sp. XY431 | reverse complement strand
AGCCGGGCGAGGAGGGCGTGTTCGACGAGGGTGATGAGGGCGCTCTTGGCGCTGTCGCGGCGTCGGGCGTCGAGGGTGATGACGGGGGTTTCGGTGCTGAGTTGGAGGGCTTCGCGGACTTCGTCGGGGGTGTGGGGCTGGTGTCCGTCGAAGCCGTTGAGGGCGACGACGAAGGGGAGTCCGCTGTTCTCGAAGTAGTCGAGGGCGGGGAAGCAGTCGGCGAGGCGGCGGGTGTCGACGAGGACGACGGCGCCGATGGCTCCGCGGACGAGGTCGTCCCACATGAACCAGAAGCGGTCCTGTCCGGGGGTGCCGAACAGGTAGAGGATGAGGTCTTCGTCGAGGGTGATGCGGCCGAAGTCCATGGCGACGGTGGTGGTCGTCTTGCCGGAGACGTGGCTGAGGTCGTCGATTCCGGCGGAGGCGCTGGTCATGACGGCTTCGGTGCGCAGGGGGTTGATCTCGGAGACGGCGCCGACGAGGGTGGTCTTGCCGACGCCGAAGCCGCCTGCGACGACGATCTTCGCGGAGGTGGTGGCGCGGGTGGGGGCGGCCGCGTTAGAGCTTGCGAAGTCCACTGAGGACCCTTTCGAGCAGCGTGACGTCGGGC
>NZ_LGDO01000308.1:0-614 GCF_001279805.1 Streptomyces sp. XY431 | reverse complement strand
GCGATGTACAGCTCGCCGACCGCCCCCGCCGGTACCGGTTCCAGACCGTCGTCCAGTACGAACAGCCGGGTGTTGGCGATCGGCCCGCCGATCGAGGGGAGCCCCGGCCCCGACAGAGGCGCGCTCAGCGTCGCGCACACGGTGGATTCCGCCGGGCCGTAGGAGTTGATCATGCGGCAGAGGCCCGACCACCGCTCGGAGGTCTCGGCAGAGGTCGCGTCCCCCGCGACGACGAGGGTGAGATCGGGCCGGACCCGGGCGGGGTCGAGGGTCTCCAGCACCGCCGGGGTCAGGGCCGCGTGGGTGATGCCGAGTTCCCCGATCGCAGCGGTCAGCCGCTCCACGTCGCGCACCGGCCCGGCCCCCGGGACCACGAGTGCGGCTCCGGTGAGGAGCGCGGTCAGCACCTCCCACACCGAAGCGTCGAAGCTGAACGACGCGAACTGCAGGACCTTGCTGCCGGGACCGACACCCAGCTGCTCGATCTGGGCCCTGATCAGGCTGGGCACACCGGCGTGGCTGACGACGACGCCCTTGGGGGTGCCGGTGGAGCCGGAGGTGTAGATGACGTAGGCGGGGTGGGTGGGTTGGAGGGGGTGGGTGCGGTCGGTGTC
>NZ_LGDO01000307.1:0-622 GCF_001279805.1 Streptomyces sp. XY431 | reverse complement strand
GCGATGTACAGCTCGCCGACCGCCCCCGCCGGTACCGGTTCCAGACCGTCGTCCAGTACGAACAGCCGGGTGTTGGCGATCGGCCCGCCGATCGAGGGGGTCGTGTCGACCGGGCTGTCGAGAGCCGCCGAGGTCGACCAGATGGTCGTCTCGGTCGGACCGTAGAGGTTGGTGACCTCGCAGTCCCGGTCGAGCAGCGAACGCAGGAGGTCGCGGGAGAGCGCCTCCCCGCCGACCAGGACCCGGAGCTTGCGCAGTGCCTCGCCGGCCTGGTCCACGAGCAGGCGCCAGTGCGTCGGTGTGGCCTGCATGACCGTCGGGCGGAACCGGTTGATCAGCTCGGTCAGTGCCACCGCGTCGGCGCCCGTCGTCCCGGTGGTGAGGCCCAGGCAGGCGCCGGAGGTCAGCGGGACGAACAGCTCCAGCAGGGAGATGTCGAACCCGACGGTCGTCACCGCGAGATGGCGGTCGTCCTCCCCGTACGGGACGACCTGCGCCATCGCGGCGAGGAAGTTCCGCAGCGCGCGGTGGCTGACGACGACGCCCTTGGGGGTGCCGGTGGAGCCGGAGGTGTAGATGACGTAGGCGGGGTGGGTGGGTTGGAGGGGGTGGGTGCGGTCGG
>NZ_LGDO01000306.1:0-623 GCF_001279805.1 Streptomyces sp. XY431 | reverse complement strand
GTCTCGCTCCAGTGTATCCTGTGCAGTGACTGTTGATGCAAGATGATGCACTGTGTAGCTTCTGACTTCTGGCGATACCCCCTCTGGGCGGGCTGCTCGATTTCCGATTTTCGGCCTGCTCGACTCGTGCTGGTGCCCTGGGAAGGAAATTCAGAAATGGCTGTGAAGCTCCGGCCGCATCAGGTTGAAATGGTGGAGGCGATCGTGCGCGGTCTCGACATCCCGCCCGGCGGTTTGGTGCCCGCGAACGGGCTGCGGGTGACGGCGATCTCGCCGTGCGGCAGCGGGAAGACGATCAGCGCCGCCTCGGCCGCCCTGCAGATCGCGCGGGACAGGCGGGTGCTGGTCCTACTGCCGACCCTGGACCTGCTGACCCAGACGGTGCAGGAGTGGCGGAGGGTCGGGCACGAGGGGCCGGCGGTGGCAGTGTGCTCGCTGCAGGACGACGCGCTGCTCTTCTCCCTGGGCATCCGGTGCACCACCAACCCCCTGCAGCTCGCGCTGTGGTTCGGCACCGGACCGGTGACGATCTACGCCACCTACGCCAGCCTCGACGTCCTGGCGGCGGCTTTCAAGGGCGCCTAAGAGCAGCGTTTGGAGCTTATGGACCTGGTGGGGGTGGA
>NZ_LGDO01000305.1:0-626 GCF_001279805.1 Streptomyces sp. XY431 | reverse complement strand
GGTTCGTGGCCGGGGTTCGTGGTGCCGGTCGGTGGTGCGGGTGCGGGGTTCAGGCGCCGGCGGCGATCTGGCCGTAGTCGATCCAGCCGGGGTTGTTGCGGTCGTCGCCGCCGTTGTTGAGGAACGCGGTGGTGGGGCCGGTGGTGACGAGGTAGTCGGCACGGCCGTCGGCGTTGATGTCCGCCAGCGACACCGCGTTCTGGTCGCCGGTCAGACCCGTGGTGATCTGCGCCCGCAGCGTCCAGCCACCACCGGTGTCGCCGCCGTGGTTGACGTAGCTGGTGATCGAGCCGCCGGGGTTGACGATGTTGTAGTCGGCGCGCCCGTCGCCGTCGATGTCGGCCCACTTGACGCGGCTGCGGTCGGTGGTGACACCACCGGCGACCTTGCCGAGGTCGCTCCAACCACCGACACCGGTGTTGCGGAACACGCCCACCGCACCGTCCGCCTGGGTGACGACGTAGTCGGTGCGCCCGTCGCCGTCGAAGTCCGCGAACGTCACCTGCGAGGGGTCGGCGGTCAGGCCGGTGGCGACCTGGCCCAGGTCGCTCCAACCGCCGCGCCCCCCGTCACCGCCCTTGTTCAGGAACACCCGCACCGACCCGTTGGCGTTGATCAACAGGTAG
>NZ_LGDO01000304.1:0-647 GCF_001279805.1 Streptomyces sp. XY431 | reverse complement strand
CACCGAACCGTTGTCGTTGAGAACGACGTAGTCCGCGCGCCCGTCGCCGTCGAAGTCCGCCCACCGCACCCGCCCCGCACCACCCGACTCCGTACCGGCACCGCTGGGGTACGGGTTGGCGTGGTCGGTGGCCAGACCGGTCCCCGGAGCGCAGGTCCACGCGCCGGCGCCCTGGTCGGCGAGGATCTTCTCGGCTATCAGGATCTGCTGTTTCTTGGTGGCGAGGTCGGGGCGGGCCGCGTAGGCGGTGCCGCCGTAGTACTGCCAGTTGTGGAGGCTGATCTGCAGGCCGCCGTAGTACGTGCCGCCGGTGTTGATGCTCCAGTTTCCTGTGCTCTCGCACTGGGCGACCTTGTCCCAGGTGCTCACGGAGGCGGCCGAGGCCGTCGGGGCGCCGATTGCGCTGGCCGCGGCGGCGGCCAGGACGGCGAAGGAGAGCGGGAGACGACGGCGCGGCTTCAATGGAATCACTCGTTTCGGTAGCACGGACGGTCAGTGGGGTGGGAGGGGCGCAGCGCGTCCGGTGCGCTGCGCCCCGGGTCATTTGCGGTTCGTGGCCGGGGTTCGTGGTGCCGGTCGGTGGTGCGGGTGCGGGGTTCAGGCGCCGGCGGCGATCTGGCCGTAGTCGATCCAGCCGGGGTTGTTGC
>NZ_LGDO01000303.1:0-660 GCF_001279805.1 Streptomyces sp. XY431 | reverse complement strand
GGGCGGGGTGGGCGGACCGCTGTCCCGGCGGGCGCCGGTTGGGAAGACGATCAGCTGTGAGGGAGGACTCCCGGCGCGCTTCCGCACGGCCGGGACTGCTCGACAGGCAAGCTGAAACGGTCCGACCCCACCCTGCCCCACCACTGTGCTGCCTGTATCAGGTAATTGCAAGTGATGCGCAATAAGTCGGACCCCGGGCGATCCACTACTCTCCGCACATGGCCACCCACTCCCCGCCACCGCCCCTGCTCCTGATCGACCTGGACCACACCCTGGTCGAACGTGAGGGCGGCCCCGACGCCTGGACCCCGGCCTTCTGCGCCACCCACGGCCTGCCGGCCGAGGCCGCCCCCACCGTCTTCGCCCTCTTCCGCGCCGACCGCTCCCCCACCGGCTTCGCCCGGATCGCCGCCCACTACGGCCTCCCGCACACCGGCGCCGAGCTCTGGGAGCAACACGTCGTCCAGGAGGCCGCCCGCACCCACCCGCTCCCCGGCGCCCCCGAGGCCCTCGCCGCCCTGCGCTCGGCCGGCTGGCCCATCGCCGTCGTCACCAACGGCTGCACCGACATCCAGCGCGCCAAACTCACCCGCACCGGCCTGCTCCCCGCCGTCGACGCCGTCGTCGTCTCCGAGGAGGCCGGCACCCGCAAACCGGACC
>NZ_LGDO01000302.1:0-84887 GCF_001279805.1 Streptomyces sp. XY431 | reverse complement strand
GTCGGCGTCCGCTCCGCCGCAGCCCCGCCCCCGGCCCCGGCCCCGCCCGCGGCCCCGCCGACGGACGCGTCCTCCTCCCCCTCCAGGTCCAGCAGTTGCACCGCACTGCGCCCGACCGCGGCCGCCAGCGCCGGCGGGAGCCAGCCCCCGCCCTGCCCCAGCCGGCCGACCGCCGAGCCGTCGGGGTCCAGCAGTTCCCGCAGCCGCCGCGGCGTCGGCCGGACCGCCGGGTCCTTGGCCAGGCAGGCGAGCACGATCGAGCGCAGCGGCCCGGGGGCCAGCCCGGTGAGGTCCGGCTCCTCGTGCACCACGCGGTAGAGCAGGACGGCCGCGCTCACCCCCTCGCCGAACGGGTGCACCCCGGTGGCCGCGTACGCGAGCACCGCGCCGAGCGAGAAGACGTCGCCGGGCGGCCCGACCGGGCGGCCGTTCGCCTGTTCCGGCGACATGAAGCCGGGCGATCCGACCACGAACCCGGACTGGGTCAGCCCGGTGGCCGCGTCGAGGGCGCGGGCGATGCCGAAGTCGATCAGCCTCGGGCCGTCCAGGGTGAGCAGCACATTGGACGGCTTGACGTCCCGGTGCACCAGGCCGAGCCCGTGCACGTGCTCCAGTGCCTGGGCCAGGACGGCGCCCAGTGTGCGGACGGCGGGGTCGGTCAGCGGCCCGTACTCCCGGACGGCGCCGCCCAGCGCGGGGCCGGCGACGTAGCCGGTGGCCACCCAGGGGTGGGCTCCCTCGGTGTCGGCGTCCAGGACGGGAGCCGTCCAGGTCCCGCCGACCCGGCGGGCGGCGGCCACCTCCTGCCGGAACCGGGCCCGGAACTCGGCGTCCTCGGCGAGTTCGCCGCGGACCACCTTGACCGCCACCGTGCGGCCGCCCGCCGTCCGGCCGAGGTAGACCCGGCCCATGCCGCCCGCGCCGAGCCGTCGCAGCAGCCGGTACGCGCCCACCTGCCGCGGGTCGTCCGATCCCAGTGCCTGCATCCCCCGCCGCTCCCGTCACCCGCCCGGCCCGCCGCCGGGGCCCGCTCGCGTGCAGACGCTATCGGGCGACGGGCGGACGCCGTGCCACAACCCGCGTCCTCCCGGGGCGGCGGGCCGTCCCGGGAGGACGCGGGGACGTGCTCAGACCACCAGCGGGGCGGACTCCAGCAGCGCCGGCTCCAATGCCTCCAGCGGCTCCACCGGTGCGGGCTCCAGCAGCCGGACGGCCACATCGGGTGCGAAGCCGCTGTCGTGCGCGACCCTCCGGGCGAACTCGGCCACCCCGGCCAACTGCCGCTCGCCGAGCGAGAAGTCCAGCGCCTCGCTGAAGTACCGCTCCAGCACGTCCGCGTCGAAGGCCTCCCAGCGGGCCGCGTGTGTCGCCACCTCGCGGGCCTCGACCAGCGAGAGGTCCCGGGACTCCAGGAAGGCGCGGTGGACGGCCGCGGTCAGTTCGGGCCGGCGCTCGGCGAAGTCGCGGCGGGCGGCCCAGACGGCGAAGACGAACGGCAGCCCGGTCCACTCCTTCCACATCGCGCCCAGATCGTGCACGGTCAGGCCGCGTTCGGCCGCCTGCCCCAGGTAGGCACGCAGCGCCGGGTCGCCGATCAGCACGGCCGCGTCGGCCTCGGCGAGCATCGCCTCCAGGTCGGGCGGGCAGCTGTAGTACTCCGGCCGCACCCCCTCCCGCTCCTCCAGCAGCAGGCGGGCGAGCCGGACGGAGGTCCGGCTGGTGGAGCCGAGGGCGACCTTCCGGCCGTCCAGCTCGGCGAGCGGCACCTTGCTGACGATCACGCAGGACATCACCGGGCCGTCGCTGCCCACGGCGATGTCGGGGAGCACGAGCAGTTCGTCCGCGTGGCGCAGGTACTCCACACAGGTGATCGGACCGATGTCCAGCGAACCGGCGACCAACTGGTCGCTGAGCTTCTCCGGCGTGTCCTTGGTGAGATCCAGGTCGAGCAGATTGCCGGTCCTGGCCAGCCCCCAGTAGAGGGGCACGCAGTTCAGGAACTGAATGTGCCCCACTCGGGGCCGGACCGGGGTGCTCTCCCGGGTCTCCCGCGTTTCCTCGTCCGGTACTGCCACCGCGCCGCTCCCTTGCTGTTCGTGCGCCTCCCCGCAGGGTATGCCTGCTGCTCGGGAAGCCCCGCACCAGCCTTCCGTGACGCACCGTGCCGATCACCGCAACCGCCTTACGACACGCGGCGTCCAGCACGCAAGTCACCCCTGGTCGTCACAGCAGCCGCATGCTAGCGTTGCCCTCAGTTGCAGTTTGATTCCCCTTGCAGTACTTGAAGCCTGCGGAGCATGTAACCGCAGGCTTTTTGTAGTTTTTCAGCAATATCGAAAACTCCGGACCCGTCCGGAGGCAGGGCGATCAGCGCAGCGGACCGGGCGCCACACGGTGTGGTCCCCGACACGTCCCTCGCAAGGAGAACGGCATGGCTCAGGGAACCGTCAAGTGGTTCAACGCTGAGAAGGGCTTCGGCTTCATCGCCCAGGATGGCGGCGGCCCCGACGTCTTCGTCCACTACTCCGCCATCAACGCGAGCGGTTTCCGCTCGCTGGAGGAGAACCAGGCGGTCAGCTTCGACGTCACCCAGGGTCCGAAGGGCCCGCAGGCGGAGAACGTCACCCTTGTCTGAATCATCCTCGATGAGGATCTGATCGCTCGGGACCCGTCGGGTCCGCCGACGGCCGCAAGGCCGTCACGGTGAGCACAAGAGCAGCAGTACCCAAGGGGGCCCGCCTTTCGGCGGGCCCCCTGCCTTTTCCGGCGCCCCCGCGCGCCCGCGCCGCCGCCCCCCTGCGTTCGGGCAACCCCCGCGGGTTCCCGGGGTGCGCGCACGACGACGGCCCCCTCTCCCGTTCACCGGGAGAGGGGGCCGCGTCCGTTCGGGGCAGGCGTCAGGCCGTCGCGGGGGCCTGACCGCCGGCCTGGGCCGGAACGGTGACCGGCACCGAGGCCGGGGCCTCGTCGTAGAGGTCGGCGGCCGGGTTGTTGTACGCGACCAGGTCGAGCGTCTTCTCCCGGGCCGCGACCACGACCGGCACCAGGGCCTGGCCGGCGACGTTGGTCGCGGTGCGGACCATGTCGAGGATCGGGTCGATGGCCAGCAGCAGACCGACGCCCTCCAGCGGCAGACCCAGGGTGGAGAGGGTCAGCGTCAGCATCACGATCGCACCGGTCAGACCGGCGGTGGCGGCCGAGCCGATCACCGAGACGAAGGCGATCAGCAGGTAGTCCTTGATGCCGAGGTCGATGCCGTACACCTGGGCGACGAAGATCGCGGCCAGCGAGGGGTAGATCGCGGCGCAGCCGTCCATCTTGGTGGTGGCGCCGAACGGGACGGCGAAGGAGGCGTACTCGCCCGGGACGCCGAGCCGCTCGGTGACCCGGCGGGTGACCGGCAGGGTGCCGACCGAGGAGCGGGAGACGAAGGCCAGCTGGATGGCGGGCCAGGCGCCCTTGAAGAAGTTGACCGGGTTGAGGCCGGCGGCGAACTTCAGCAGCAGCGAGTAGACGCCGAACAGCACCAGCGCGCAACCGACGTAGACGTCGACGGTCAGCGTCGCGAACGGCTCCAGCAGGTCCCAGCCGTACTTGGCGACGGACTTGCCGATCAGGCCGAGGGTGCCGAGCGGCGAGAGCCGGATGACCCACCAGAGGGCGGTCTGGATCAGCTCGAGCACCGATTCGCTGAGCTTGAGCACCGGCTCGGCCTTGGCGCCGAGCTTGATGATCGCCGCGCCGGCCACGATCGCCAGGAAGACGATCTGCAGGACCTCGACCTCGGTGAACGCGGTGACGATGTTGGTCGGGAAGATCCCGGTGAGGAAGTCGATCCAGCTACCGGTGGACTTCGGCGCCTTGAGGCCCTCGGTCTTGAGGTTGGTGCCCTCGCCCGGGTTGGTGAGCAGGCCGAGGCCGAGGCCGATGGCCACCGCGATCAGCGAGGTGATCGCGAACCAGAGCAGGGTGCGGACGGCCAGCCGGGCGGCGTTGGTGACGTTCCGCAGGTTGGCGACGCTGACCAGGATCGCGGTGAAGACCAGCGGCGGGACGGCGAGCTTCAGCAGCTGGACGAAGATCCGGCCGATGGTCTCCAGGGTGGTGGCCAGCCAGGAAATGTCGGCCGCGCGGGCCAGGTAACCGAGGGCGACGCCGAGCACAAGGCCGGCGACGATCTGGGCCCAGAAGGGCGTCTTGCGGATTCTGGCGAGCACGGACGGCGACGAGGTCGCCTCGGGCGCTGTGGACATGACGGTGCGGCTCCGGGGGAGGCGTGACTGACGGTGTGGCGGTGGGGGGCGGGAAAGGCGGCACGGCGCGAGAGCCGGACGGGAAGGGAACCGGCCCCGATCAGGGGCGTGCCGCCTGAATACAGCTCATGGCGCGACAACGGCGCGGGCTGTCCACAGCACCGGACAGACGCACGCGGGCGGCACCGGGCTGCGAGCCCAGGCCGTGCGCCGAACGTGCGTCTGAGGTGGTCATGGGCGACACGTTAGCAGTAAAGGTTTGAGATGTTCAAAGTAGTTGTTTGAGTTCCGGACGCGAAGGATCCCGGCGCGACACCCGGGCGCCTCGACGGGCTCCGGGCAGTGCTCCGCGCGGGCCCGATTGACCGCTCAGCAGTTATACGTATAACTTGGAGAGCATCCCCGCCTGCCCCCTGCCCAGACCGGAGAATCCCGCCCATGGGCTACCTCGCCCTGCTCCGTGCCCCGCACGTCGGCCGCCTGCTCTTCGGCACCCTGCTCGGCCGCCTCCCGGCCGGCATGACCGCCCTGGTGATCGCCCTCGCGCTGCGCGACGCCGGTGCGCCGTACAGCCGGATCGGGCTGGCCACCGCCGCGTACGCGATCGCGGCGGCCATCGGCGGGCCGGTGCTCGGCCGGATCGTGGACCGCACCGGCCAGCCGCGCGTCCTGCTCGTCTCCGCGGTGATCGCCGGCGGCGGGTACGCCCTGCTGGCGCTGGCACCGGCGTCCGCGGTCTCCGCCACCGTCGGCGCCGCGATCGCCGGACTGGCGATGCCGCCGCTCGAACCCTGCCTGCGCTCGCTCTGGCCGGACGTCGTCGAGGAGGAGCAGCTCGACACCGCCTACGCCTTCGACTCCGCCTCCCAGCAGATCCTCTATGTCGCGGGCCCGCTCGCGGTGGCCGGCATCGCGGGCACCGCCGGCCCGGTCACGGCGCTCTGGGTGGCGGCCGGACTCGGCCTGGCCGGGGCCCTCGTGGTCGCCACCACCGCGCCGGCCCGCGCCTGGCAGGCGCCGCCGCGCGCGCACTCGGCGGGCCTGCTCGGACCGCTCCGCTCCCCCGGCCTGGTCCTGCTGCTGATCGGCCTGGCCGGCGCCGGCTGGGCGGTCGGCGCGCAGAACGTGCTGTTCATCGCCTATGCCGAGGCCCAGCACGGGAAGGGCCTGCCCGGCGGCGCCGGGAGCCTGCTGGCCCTCGCGGCGCTCGGCGGCCTGCTCGGCGCGCTCGCCTACGGCGCGGTGCGGTGGCGCAGCTCGACGGCCACCCGGACCTGGTTGATGGCACTCGGCATGGCCGTCAGCTACCTGCCGCTGGTGCTGGTCCCGGGGCCGGCCGCGATGGCCGCCCTCGCCTTCCTCTCCGGGATCGCGCTGGCTCCGCTGCTGGCGGCGGCCTTCGTGCTGGTCGCCGAGCTGGCCCCGCAGGGCACCGTGACGGAGGCCTTCGCCTGGCTGGTCACGCTCTTCGCGACCGGGAACTCGCTGGGCTACGCGGTCTCCGGCCACCTCGCGGAGGGGTCGCTGCGTTCGGTGGCGCTCTGCGCGGCCGGCGGGATCGGCCTGGGCGGGCTGCTGCTGTTCGGCGCCCGCCGCTGGTTCCGCCCGGTCGGCGGGACCTCGGCCGGGGAGGCCGGGGCGCACCCGCTGCCCGCCGCCGAGCCGGTGCCGGTGGGCTGACGCCCGCCGCATCCCCATGGACGTGGCTGCGCCTGTCGGGCCGGTGGTCTGGCTGACGGGCGCAGCCACTTCGTTGTACCCGCCCCGGTCCGCGCCGGTTCCGCGCGCCCGTCCGCCCCGCACGCGCGCCCCTGCGCCCGGGCGACGGGAACGAAGGAGCCGACGAACATGGGCCGGCGAACGTGAGCCGGAGACCGACGGGGTCAGTGCTCCCCGGAGACCGGGGCGGTGGAGGAGCGCAGCACCAGCGAGGTGGCGAGCGGCGGCACGGGTGCGACCGCCTCGCCCCGGAGCAGTCCGGCGAGCGCCGCCACCCCGGCCCGGCCCAGCTCCTCGCCGGGCAGGTCGACCGTGGTGAGCGGCGGGGTGAGCAGCGCGGCCACCGGGACGTTGTCGATCCCGACCACCGAGAGGTCGGCGGGCACCCGCAGGCCCCGCTCGGCCGCGGCCTGGTAGACGCCGGCGGCGACCACGTCGTCGTCGCAGATCACCGCGTGCGGCCGGTCCGGCAGTTCCAGCAGCCGGTGGGCGACCTCGCGTGCGGCGGCCTGGCCCTCGTTCAGGCTGACACCGAGTTCGACCGCGTCCAGGCCCAGCGCCAGGACCGTCTCCTCGAAGGCCGCCTGGCGGACCCGGAAGGTGTACGCGGCGTGGGTGGAGCGGAGCCTGGCGATCCGGCGGTGGCCGAGGGCGGCGAGGTGGGCGACGGCGGCGCGCATCCCGCCGCCCACGTCCAGTTCGACGGTCGGACGGGCCCGGTCGGTGCCGGGGTCGGCGTCCAGGAAGACGACGGGGGTGTCGGCGGGCAGTTCGCCGAGCTGGCTGTCGTCCGGGGAGCAGATCAGCAGGCCGTCGAAGCGGCTGGTGGTGGCGGCCTCGGCGAGGGTGGCACTCCCCCAGCCCGAGCTGACCACGACGGCCAGGCCGTGCTTGCCCGCCTCCTCGTGGACGCCCTCCAGCACCCGGCCGAAGAACGGGCCGAGGATGTTCGGCACGGCCAGCAGGATCATGCCGCTGCGGCCGAGCCGGAGTTGACGGCCGGCGGCCTGCGGCCGGTAGCCGAGGCCCCGGGCGGCCTCACGGACCCGCTCGCGGGTGGCGTCGGAGACCCGGCGGCCCGCCTCGGAGCCGGAGAACACCAGCGAGACGGTGGCCTGCGAGACCCCGGCCAGGCGGGCGACGTCCCGGCCGGTCGGACGGCGGACCGGGGCCGGCCAGGTCCCGGCGGCCGGTTCGGGGCGCCCCGGCGGCACGGCGTCCCCCGGCTCCGCGCCCTCCGGTACGGAGTCCTCCGGTGCGGCGTTCTCCGGCACGGTGGCGCGGGTCAGTTCTGCGGGGCCGAGGCGGCGGGGCCGGCGGGCGCCTTGGTGGCCGCGGCACGCAGCGCGTCGTCCACCGCGTCCTCCTCGGCGTTCTGTGCGGCGATCCGGGAGGCCGTCCGGGTGCGGATGCCGTCCACCCGGCCGGAGATCTCGACCGACATCTCGTCACGCTGCCGGCTGAGCAGCACATAGCTGAGCGGCGCCGAGACGATGGCGGCCAGCAGGAAGAGGAAGATCACCCCGGCCTCGCCGGAGACCGGGATCACCTGGAAGTGGCCGAGGATCAGCACGACCAGCAGGCAGCCCAGGAAGACGGAGACCCGCATCGAGGTGTAGCGGAGTGTGGCGTGCGACTTCTTGCTCACATTGCTGCTCACCGGGGACACATCCTTCACTGCGCTGGGACCGGCCGGTCTCCCAGTGAAGCATGCCCGACGGGCCCGGCGGGGAACGGGTCCCGCCCCGGACCGCCCCGGCGCGGGCATGATCAGCGCAGGTCGCGCCACATGATGACATCGTCCCGGTCGTCACCGGGGGCGACCCGGATGGCGCTGGGCACCCGGCCGACCTCGACGTAGCCGCTGCGGAGGTAGAAGGACTCCAGGCCGAGCCCGCCCCGTACCTGGAGCTTCAGCCCGTCCAGCCCCCATTCCCGGGCGATCCGCTCGGCCTCGGCCAGCAGCGCCGCACCGTACCCCCGCCCCTGCAGCTCGGGATGGACCATGACCTTGGAGACCAGCCGCCAGTGGTCCATCGGCCCGAACCGCATCGACTCCAGGAGCAGCAGCCCGGCCAGCCGCCCGGTCCCGGCCTCCCGGGCGATCAGCAGCCGGTCCGGTCCGGCCGGGGCGATCCCGGCGAACTGCGCCGCCCCGGCGGCCCCGACCTCCTCCTCGGTCACCCGGTGGACGAAACCGACGGCCCCGCCGGCATTGCTGGCGGCCGTCCACAGGCCGGTGACCTCGGCGCGCAGCTCGGGGCCGAATCCGGGGTCCAGGGTGAAACTCAGCGTCATGGCCACGGAGCCTAGCCATGCCTTACGACAATCAGCTCAGGGCCGGGACCGCGCGGTCCGTCCTGCGCCCCGGCGTCCGCAGGGCCAGGCAGAGCAGCACCGCGACGGCGCAGAGCCCGCCCGCCACGTACCAGGCGAGGTCGTAGTCGCCGAGCGCGTCCCGGGCGATCCCGGCCAGACCGGCCACCACCGCGGCGCCGATCTGGTGACAGGCCAGCACCCAGCCGAAGACGATCGGCGCGTCCTCCCCGAAGTACTGCCGGCAGAGGGCGACGGTCGGCGGGACGGTGGCCACCCAGTCGAGGCCGTAGAAGATCACGAACGCCAGGATCGGCGGTTCCAGCGAGCCGGCGAACAGCTGCGGCAGCAGGAGCAGCGAGAGCCCGCGCAGCGCGTAGTAGACGACCAGCAGCCGCCCGGCGTCGAAGCGGTCGGTGAACCAGCCGCTGGCGACGGTGCCGATCACGTCGAACACGCCGATCAGCGCGAGCAGGCTCGCCGCGGTGGTGACCGGCAGGCCGTGGTCGTGGGCGGCCGGGATGAAGTGGGTGCCGACCAGCCCGGCGGTGGTCGCGCCGCAGATCGCGAAGGACGCGGCCAGCAGCCAGAACGCCCGGGTACGGGCGGCGTCCCTGAGCACCCGCAGCGAACGGGCCAGGGCCCGCCCCTCGGCCGCCGGGGCGGGCGGGGGCTCGGTCGCACCGTACGGGAGCAGGCCGAGGTCGGCGGGCCGCTCGCGCATCAGCAGCAGCACCGGGACGGCCACCGCGCTGGCCGCCAGCGAGACCACCACGACCGCCGAGCGCCAGCCGTGCTGCTCGACCAGCCAGGCGCCGAGCGGGAGGAAGACCAGGTTGCCCGCCGCCCCGGCAGCCGTCAGCACCCCGGTCACCAGGCCCTGCCGGGCCCGGAACCAGCGGCCGGTGATGGTGGTGGCGAACGCCCCGGCCATCGAGCCGCTGCCGAGGCCGACCAACACGCCCCAGCACAGCACCAGTTGCCAGGGCTCTCGCATCAGCATGGTGAGGCCGGAGCCGACCGAGATGGTCAGCAGTGCGCAGACCACCACCAACCGGACGCCGAACCGGTCCATCAGCGCGGCGGCGAACGGCGCCGTCAGGCCGTAGAGGGTGAGGTTCACCGAGGTGGCGCTGGATATCGTGCCCATCGACCAGCCGAACTCGGTGTGCAGCGCGTCCATCATCAGACTGGGCGTGGAGCGGAATCCGGCCGAGCCGAGCAGCACCAGCAGGGCGACTCCGGCCACCACCCAGGCGTAGTGCACCCGGGGCGCGCGGGCCGGGCCGGGCTGACTCGCCGATCCGGCAAGGTCGGCAGGGTCGGCGAGGTCGGCAGGTCCGGCGAGGTCGGCGGGGCCGACAGCTCCGGCCGGAGCCGCCGTGCCGGTGGGGGCGTTCGCTTCGTTCACGCGGCCGAGTCTCCCGAAGGGGCCGTGGCGCGACGAGAGGCGGGGCTGCCAGCTTTCGTCGGAATCGGGCCAACCGGGGAGCGGGAACCGGCCGACCGGGGTCCGTGCTCCGACGAACAAAACCGGTGGCCGAAAAGGATCGCCCATGGCGGGCGGATCGGATGACGGCGGGCCGCACGCACCCCGAGCACGGCACGGCCGGCCGCCATCCAACCTCGGTGCACGGGCCCTGAACCCGTGCGACGCCCTCCGCACTCGCCGAGGAACGGTCGCCCGACCGGCCCTGCCTGCGGCCCCCCTGCTGACGTGATCCCCCTGGACAGCAGCACCGCGGCGGCGTTCGGGTGTCCCTCGGCGTCCCCTCGCGACGGAGAGCTGCACCCAAGCGTGATCAGTCGGATACGTCACGTCAATGGGTTGTCGGAAATTCGGAATGGTTGCGTCAGCTTTCGGCCCGGCGATCACCGGAGTCCGACGGCCCGCCGGTGCACCCGCCCGTGCACCCGCCCGCGACCCGCGCCCTACTGCGCGAGGGCCGCCCAGTCGACGGTGGCCAGCGGGTCCAGCGGTCGGGCGTCCGGGCTGATCTCGCACCAGACCCGCTTGCCCGAACCGTCCGGGTACCAGCCCCAGCGGTCGCAGAGCAGCTCGACCAGCTCCAGCCCGCGCCCGTTGGTGGCGTCGACGTCCGCGCCCGCGTGCCGGGGCGCGGGGGCGACCTGGCTGGCGTCCGCGACCTCGACCCGGAGCGGACCGACCGTCGCCGCCTCGCGCACCTCACCGCCCCCGGCCGGGGCGGAACTTGAGGACGGGGAGCCACTCGCACAGGCGCCCGACGAGCCGCCCACCGACCCGCTCGCCGAGCTGCCCGGGGAGCCGTCCGGTGGCGCGCCGGGGAAGTCGCCCAGCGGGAAGCAGAGCCGCAGCACGGCCGGACACCCGGTGTGCACCACGGCATTGGTGACCAGCTCGGAGACCACCAGCACCACCGTCTCGGCGATCGGCGCGTCCGGGTCCACCCCGTGGTTGAGCAGCCGGGAGCGGACCCATCGGCGGGCCCGGCCGACCTCGGCGGGGTCCGCCTGCACCGCCAGCTGTACCTGAAGAACCTGCACCGCTCCACCACCCGCACTCGCAGTTCGGCACCGTCTCGACCGGGCCCTGGTCGCCCGGCCGGCCCGGGTACGCACCGGGCCGCCGTCCTCCGGGCCGCCGTCCGCCGGGTCACCGCACGTCACGCCCGGTGCGGTGCGCCCGCACCGGCTCGTCCTTCGCCCATCGACCACGGCGCGAATACGCCTCAGGATGAGTCGGCCGGCGGACCGCAGCAAGCGCTTCGGGCATATTCCAGCGATCGGGGGACGGGGCAGGGCATACTGTCCCGCTCACTCTGGCGAGCCTCGGACCGGCGATCGCCCGGCCGCTCCGACCGGCCCCGGACGCAGAGGCGAACCTACCGCCGTCCGCCCCTCGCGCCGCGCCCGCCACTCGCGAACCACCCGTGCGACATATGTCCAACCAGCTTCGAACAGCACCGCAGCGGGATCGGCGGCAGATCCCACGATCCGACCATCCGAAGCACCGGACTCCGTTCTTCCCCGAATCGCTCCGCCGCCCGAACACCCCGGGATACCGTGGACGCGTCAGCGGTCGGTCCGGCAGGAGGGGTGGTGACCGGTGGCCACCACCGACGACGCCCCGCGCCGGGACGAGCAGCTGCAACGGCGCCTGGCCCGCGGCGAGGAGACCGCCCTCGGCGAGCTGTACGACCAACTCGCTCCGATGGTGCACGGATTGGCGGGCCGGATACTGGCCGACCAGACCGCCGCGGCCCAACTCACCCGGGAGATCTTCGCCCACGTCTGGGAGCACCCCGAGGCCTTCGACCCGTCCCGCGGCTCGCTCCGCTCCTGGCTCGGCGCGCTGACCCACCGTCGCGCGGTGGACCGGCTGCGCGCCCGCCGGGCCGAGGCGGCCGGCTACGCCGGGCCCGCCGAGGAGGACGAGATCCGCACGGTGGCCACCGCCGCCCGGGTCCAGTACGTGGTCTCCGCCCTGCCGCAACCGCTGCGTGAGACGATCGCGGAGTCCTACTACGACGGCCGCACCTACCAGGAGACGGCCCGTCGGCTCGGGATCAGCGAGCAGGCCGCCAAACAGCGGATGCGGCTGGGGCTGGCACTGCTGGCCACCGAACTGGAGCAGGAGCGCGAGCGGCACCGGCCCTCCGCCCCGGCGGTCGGCGATCCGCGCGGCGGGCTCCCGGCCCCGGGTGCCGGCAGCACGGACGGGCCGAGGGCCGAGGAGGACGGGCAACGGACGGAGGGCGGAGGGACGTGACGACCACCGACGAGCGGCACGAGGCGCTGCGCTCGCTGCTCGGCGCCTGGGCCCTCGGCGCCGTCCCCTCCGCCGAGGCCGCCGAACTGGAACTCCACCTGGCCGGCTGCCCGCAGTGCGCCGAGGAGGCCGGACGGCTCCGCGAGGCGGCCGGCTGGCTCTCCGTCGAGGAGCCGCTGGACCAGCCCGGCGCGCTGCGCCAGCAGGTGCTCGACTGGTGCCTGACCCGCCGTCCGGCGGACCTGCCGGTGCCCACCTGGGGCATGCCGTACACCGCCGAGACCGCCAAGCTCGACGCCCTGTTGCGCGACCTCGGCCCCGAGGAGTGGCAGGAGGTGGCCGAACTCCCCTGGCACGGCGGCACCGAGTACCTGCGCCCGGCCGAGGTCCTGTGCCATCTCGCCGCCGTGGACGGCTACCTGGCCGTCGCGCTCGGCCTGCCCGACCCGGTACCTGGCGGCCCGGTCCCCGGCGGCGGGCCGACCGCCGCACGCCGGGTCCCGCCGCAGGAGGCCGTCACCGGCGCGGTGCCCCGGGTGCCGCCGCAGGCGGGGCCGCCCTGGGCCCGGATCACCGAGCGCACCGCCCGGCTCACCGCCGAGCAGGCCGGCCAGCCGCCCCAGCGGATCCGCGCCCGGTGGCGCCGGCACTGCCACGAACTGGTCCGCTCGGCCGCACTCGCCCCGCAGGGCAACACCCCGGTGGACTTCGGCTTCGCGACCGTCCCGCTGCGGGACGCCTTCGTCGACCGCGCCTTCGAGTGCTACGTGCACGGCGAGGACATCGCCCGGGCGGTCGCCTACCCGTACGACCCGCCGACCCCGCAGCACCTGCGGCAGATGATCGACCTGGCGGTGCGGATGCTGCCGCTGGCCCTGGCCGGGCAGCGGGCGGCGCGTCCCGAACCGGCCGGCGCGGCGCTCGGCGGTGCCGACGGGCGGCCGGACGGCTCCGGGACCGGCTCCGGGACCGGTGCCGTTGCCGGGCGCCGGACCGGCCGTCGGATCCGGCTGGTGATCGACGGTCCGGCGGCCGGCGAGTGGCTGATACCGCTGGACGGCCCGGACGCGGGCCCGCCCGGCGGCGAGCCGGTGGCCGCGATGGTGCTGGACGGGCTGGAGTTCTGCCAGCTGGCCGCCGCACACCGCGACCCGGACCGGGTGCCGGTCGGCGAGCACGGCGACCGGGCCGCGATCCGCGAGGTGCTGCGCGCGACGCCCCTGCTGTCCCGGCCTTAAACAGCCTTAGCAGCCTTAGCAGCCTTAACAGCCTTAACAGCCTTAGCAGCCTTGGCAGCCTTGGCGGCAGAGCCGGCAGGCTCAGGCGAAGACGACCGTCCGGCTGCCGTTCAGCAGCACCCGGTGCTCGCTGTGCCACTTCACCGCGCGCGCCAGCGCCTGGCACTCGACGTCCCGCCCGAGCGCGACCAGCTGGTCCGGGGTGACGTCGTGGGTCACCCGGGCCACCTCCTGCTCGATGATCGGGCCCTCGTCGAGGTCGGCGGTGACGTAGTGCGCGGTGGCACCGATCAGCTTCACGCCCCGGGTGTGCGCCTGGTGGTACGGCTTGGCGCCCTTGAAGCTCGGCAGGAAGGAGTGGTGGATGTTGATCACCTTGCCGGACAGCGCGGTGCAGAGGTTGTCCGACAGCACCTGCATGTAGCGGGCCAGCACGACCAGATCGACGTCCTCCTTGGCGACCAGGTCCAGCAGCTGCTGCTCCGCCTCGGCCTTGTTCTCCCTGGTCACCGGGATGTGGTGGAACGGGATGCCGTAGCCCTCGGTGAGGTCGCGGAAGTCGGTGTGGTTGGAGACCACTGCGGCGATCTCCACCGGCAGCGCGCCGATCCGGGTCCGGAACAGCAGATCGTTCAGGCAGTGGCCGAACTTGCTGACCATCAGGACGATCCGCAGCTTCTGCTCGCTCGGGTGGATCTGCCAGTCCATCCCGAACGAGGCGCCGATCGCGGCGAAGCTGGCCCGCAGCTTGTCGACGGTCACCGGCTCGGCCGCCGAGAAGTGCACCCGCATGAAGAACAGCCCGCTGTCCCCGTCACCGAACTGCTGGCTGTCGATGATGTTGCACCCGGTCATGAAGAGGTAGCTGGAGACCGCGTGGACGATGCCCTGCTTGTCGGGGCAGGACAGCGTGAGGACGTACTGGGCGCTGGCCGGCTGCTGTTCCACGGTGGGGGTATCCCGTCCTGAGCTCGTGCTGGTGTGAATGCTCCAGCGTGTCACACTCCGGGACGCCCCCAGCCGGGCTGCCCGCACTCCGGGACGGGCCGGTCAGACCTGGGTCAGGATCCGCAGGATGTCCAGCGAGCGCGGCGGCGCGTCCGGATCCTCGCCGTCGTTGGCCGCCAGCAGGACGTGCGCCTCCCGGGCCGCCCGGACCGCCTCCGGCCAGTCGTGGTGCCCCAGGTAGACGGCGGCCGGCGCGTCCGCACCGACCTCGTGCAGGATCTGCACGACCCGCAGCACCGCGAGGTCCACCAGCGTGGCCTCGGCGGAGTCCCGGAAGATCGTGCCGATGTACTTCTCGGCGGACCAGCGGTCCAGCCAGGTGTCCTCGACCAGCCGGTAGACGGCGTCGGTCACATCGCCGTACCCGTCACGGCCGGCCAGCCAGGCCTCCCGCTGGAACCCGGGGTCGGAGAGCATGTGCAGGGCCGAGCGGAGTCGGGCCCGCCAGCGCCACCAGGGCAGGTCGTTGAGCGGCATGCCGCCCATCGTGCTGGAGCGGTGGCCCGGACGAGAAGGGTTTCGGGCAGACCGATACGAAGATTCTGTGCTGGCGGACATGGAGATGGATCGTACGTTCCCCCACCGTTCGTACTCCACTCCCGATCTACACGCGTTCCCGCCCGGAGTTCCTCCTCCGTTGGTCGTCTGTTGGCTTTACGGCCCTCTCGGCTTGCGGCACCAGGGCTTGGCTGGAACAGGTGCGCAGCAGAGAGCGCCCCGGGAGGGAAAGACCCATGACCAGCCGAAGGGGCTCGTCCCAGGCCATGAACCCGATCGAAGGACGGCGCAACCGGCGCCCGATCGCTGCCGTCGCGACCGCTGCGGCGCTGCTTCCCACCCTCTTCTCGGCCTCCGCGTGCGGCGGACCGGCCGACGCCGCCACCAGTGGTGGCGACCTCACCGTCATGACCTGGGCACCGTCCGGCACCGGCTCGGCCGACCGTCCCGGTATGACGGCCCTGGCCGAGGCCATCGGCAAGGACCTCAACGTCAAGGGCGGCCTCGGCGGCCGCCGGCTCAATGTGATCACCTGCAACGAGCACAACACCGCCGACGGCGCCCGGGCCTGCGCCCAGCAGGCCGTGGACGCCAAGGCGGTCGCGGTGCTGGGCTCCTACAGCCAGTTCGGCGACGACTTCATGCCCGTCCTGGAGCGCGCCGGCATCCCGCTGATCGGCGGCTACGGCCTGTCCCAGCCGGAGTTCAGCAGCCCGCTGTCCTACCCGGTGGGCGGCGGCATGCCCGCCCTGATCGGCGGCAGCGGCCGCCAGCTGGTGGAGGCCGGCTGCAAGGCCGTCTCGCTGATCCGCCCGGACACCCCGGCCGGCGACAACCTGCTCGGCTACCTCGGCAACGCGCTCAAGCCGGCCGGGATCAAGCTGCTGGACGTCAAGGCGCCGGAGAAGTCCAACGACTACAGCCCGGTGGTCCGCAAGGCGATCGGGACCGACCAGGCCGGCAACTGCGTCACCAGCGCGCTGGGCGCCGAGCCGACCGGCAACCTGCTCGACGCCTTCCGCCGGACCGGTGCGAAGAACACCAGGATCGCCTCGGTGATCGGCAGCGTGCAGCAGTCGGTGGTCGACTCCACCGGCGGCGACAGCGGCCCGCTCTCCGGTGCCTTCGTGACCGGCTGGTACCCGCCGGAGTCGGCCAAGATCTGGGACGGCCTGCGCGCGGTGATCCGCGCCGACTCCGATCGGCACATCGACGCCGCCGACCCGGGGGTACAGACCACCTGGGTCGCCTACGAGGTGTTCAAGCAGATCTCCGAGCGCCTGACCGCGGCCGGGCAGTCGGTCACCAGCAAGGCCGTGACCACCCTGCTGGACGGCGGCGAGCCGATCGACGTCGGGCTCACCCCGCCGTTGAACTGGGCCACCACCAACATGCTGCCGAGCACCGAGTCGCCGCGGCTGGTGAACACCTGGGTCACCTTCCAGGTGGTCAAGGGCGGCCAGATGATCCTGCAGCGGCCCGGCTTCGTCGATGTGCGCTGGGTGCTCACCGGCGGCAAGCCGCCCGCCTGAGCCGATGCACCCTCCGGGAGCGCGTCCCGGGAACGGCGGAGGGCCCGACCACTGTGGTCGGGCCCTCCGCCGTTGTTCCCCGCCGGGCCTCGGCGGGGCGCGGACTCAGAGGTCGCCGTCGGTGCGGGTGGGCAGGGCGGTCTGGCCCGCGACGGTGTTCCAGAGCCCGGACGCCTGCTTCTTGGCGGTGGTCGCGGTGCCGCTCGCGGCGACGGCGTTCTTGTAGTGCTGGTTGTCGTTCTTCTTGGGGTCGCAGCCGCTCTGCGCGTCCCCGGCCCAGGCCGCGTACTCGTCGTCGGCGGTCGCCGAGGCCGCCCACGCCGCGTTCAGCTGCTCGACCAGCTGCGGACCGCCGGTCAGCTTGTCCGTCTTCAGCCCGGAGAGCTTGCTCTGCAGCTCCCGCCGCTGGCCGGCCGCGGCGGTCAGCGCCTGCTGCGACTCCGGGAGCTTCTCGCACTTCTGCACCGAGGCGACCGCGCCGATCACCGCCTGCCGGCTGTCGTTGGCGGTGCCGAGCAGGTCGGAGAGCGCCTGGGCCTGCGCCTTGACCTCCGGATTGACGGAGGCGGTGGTCGGGCCCGGGCCCTGCTGCGCGGTGGTGGCGGTGGTGGTGCCGCCGGTGGTCGCCGGGGCGGCCTGGGGCTTCGATCCGGGCTTGTCGTCGCCGCCGCTCATCAGCACCGCGACCAGGGCGGCCGCGGCGATGCCGCCGACCACCACACCGCCGATCACCAGCTTGTTGGAGGAGCGGCCGCCGCCGCGCCCGGCCGGGGCCGCGCCGGACCGGTCCGGGTAGTCCGCCGCGGGCCCGTCGGCGTATCCCGGCCGGGCCGGGGGATAGCCGCCGGCACCCTGCGGGTCGGCCCCCGGGTACGGCGGCAGGTACTGGGTGGCCTGGGCGTGGTCGGCCGGGTGGCCGGGGTGCGCCGCGCCGCCCCAGCCGGGCGCCGGCATCCCCTGCTGCTGGGCCGGCATGGCCTGGGTGGGCAGCGCGCTGTCGCCGAAGTACTCGGGCTGCCCGGACGCCTGGCCCGGGTAGGGACCCGGCTGCGGGCCCGGGTACGGCGCGGCCGGCTGCTGGCCGTGCGGCGGCCCGGGCTGCTGGACCGGTTGCTGCCCCGGTTGCTGCCCCGGCTGCGGGGCCGGTTGCTGCCCCGGCTCCGGACGGAACAGGTCGTCCAGATTGAAGTCACCGGAGTTGGGGTACGAGCGGCGCTGGCTCAACGCGATTCCTCACCTGTGCACGACCGCGCGCTGACGGCGGACCACATCTCGTCGGTTCTTGGGAGCATCACAGTTCCTTGGACGTCGCGCCCACGCTACCGGTTCACCGAACCGGCCGACCACGTGGGCGGCCCGCCCCTCACCGTCCCCGCACGCTCCGCAACACCGCGCCACCGCACCGCTCAGGCGGCCTCCGCCTCCGCCCTGGCCTGGAACTCGCGGACCACCCGCTGCTCCCGGTACGGCTCCAGCCGGCGGCGGAACTCGTCCAGGTACTCCACGCCCCGGTTGGACCGCAGACCGCTCAGCAGCCGGACCGCCTGCGCGCCCGTCTCGCAGGCCCGTTCCACGTCCCGCTGCTGGAGCTGAGCCGTCGCCAGCAGCACGAGGTCCACCGCACGGCGCCGCACCCGGGTCGGCGGGTGCAGGTCGAGCGCCCGGCGGGCGTAGTGCTCGGCCTGGCCCGCCTGTTCGAGGTCCCGGTGGCAGTGGGCCAGTTCGTCGGCGAGGTAGGCGTCGTCGAAGTGGACGATCCAGTCCGGGTCGTCCTCCGGGCGGCGCTTCTCCATCATCTCCAGCGCCTTGGCGGCCACCGCCTCGCACGCCCGGGCGTCGCCGAGCAGGGCGTGGCCGCGCGCCTCGGCCGCGTAGAACATCGCCATCGCGGTCGGGGTGGCGACCGTCCTGGCGCCCTCCTGGGCGGCCCGGGCGAGCTGGGCGATCTCCCTCGGGTTGCCCAGGGTCGCCGCCAGGTGGCTCATCGAGGCCGCCAGCACGTACCCGCCGTAGCCCCGGTCGTCGGCGGCCTGGGCCAGGCGCAGCGCCTGGATGTAGTACCGCTGGGCGAGGCCGGGCTGTCCGGTGTCCACCGCCATGTAGCCCGCCAGCTCGGTCAACCGCGCGACGGCCGCGAAGAGCTGGCGGCCCGTCTCCTCCCGGTAGGAGCCTCCGAGCAGGCCGGAGACCACGCTGTTGAGGTAGTGCACCACGACCGGGCGGACGTGGCCGCTGCCGAAGCGGTGGTCCAGGTCGACCAGCATCGCGGTGGTCGCCTTGATCGCCGCGACATCGGTCGGGCCGACCCGGGTGCCGCCGCTGCGGGCCACCACCGGGTCCGGCGGGGTGATCAGCCAGTCCCGGCTGGGCTCGACCAGGGCGGAGGCCGCCACCGTCGCCCCGGTCAGGAAGTCCCGGCGTCCGACGTCGCTGCGCCAGAGCTCGCAGACCTGCTCGAGTGCGGCGCCCAGCGTCGGCGCGAACTGCAGCCCGATGCCGGAGCTGAGGTTCTTGCCGTCCGCCATGCCGATCTCCTCGACCGACACACTGCGCCCCAGTTTGCGTCCGAGCGCCTCGGCGATCACCGCCGGTGCCTGTCCGCGCGGTTGCTGGCCGCGGAGCCAGCGCGCGACGGAGGTCTTGTCGTAGCGCAGGTCAAGACCGTGCTCGGCACCGCAGAGGTTGACTCTCCGTGCCAGACCGGCGTTGGAGCAGCTGGCCTCCTGGATCAGCTGCTGCAGGCGCTCGTTGGGCTGTCGTGCGACAAGTGGTCTCGCGGCCATGGGCTTCGCCTCCCCACACCCTCCGGTCCCGGCCGGCGGGCGACGCTTTCTGCTGATCTCTGTTGCCGAGTTGCCGACTGTCCGACCGTTCAAGGAAACTGACACCAGGTTAGCGATCAGCAACGCCAGCGGGATACCCACGGTGACGATCCCCACCCCCCACGCGCCCGGCAAAATGCTCCCGTGCGCCCCCATTGCGCCCACCCCGCCTCCCCCCGGCGCGCTCCCGCACGGTCCGCCTCACCGGTTCGGGTGAATTGCCACCGCGTGGCGGAACGGCCCGCACCCGACCGTAACCCGCCTCACGCACGGTAGTTGAGCAGCCCGTGGAAGACACCCCCGACTCCCCCGACCAGGGCTCCGACGCAGGACTGCCCCCGCTGCTCGTCGAAGCCGTCAGCTACGCCGAGACCCGTCACTGGGAGGTCGCCCCGGGCGCCTGGCTGATCGACGGCGACGGCCCCGCCCGCTGCTCGTGCGGCGAGCCGCGCTGCGCGCTGCCCGGTGCCCACCCGATCGACTCGGACTGGGCGCGCAAGGCGAGCGCGGGGCCGGGTGCGGTACGGCGCTGGTGGACGGAGCGCCCGGAGGCGTCGATCCTGCTGCCGACCGGCAGGTCCTTCGACGTCCTGGACGTGCCGGAGACGGCGGGCTGCCTGGCGCTGGCCCGGATGGAGCGGATGGGCCTGCAGCTCGGCCCGGTGGCCGTGGTCCCGGCCGCGCAGGGCCGGGCGGGGCGACGGCTGCACTTCCTGGTGCTGCCCGGGGTGGCGGCCAAACTGCCGGAGATGCTCCGCAAGCTCGGCTGGCCGCCGGCCCGGCTGGACCTGGTGGCCCGGGGCGAGGGCGACTGGACGGTGGCCCCGCCGTCCCGGGTCGGCCCGACCGGTTTCGCCCAGTGGGCCCGCTCACCCTCCGCACTCAACCGCTGGCTGCCGGACGCCGCCGAGCTGATCAATCCGCTGGCCTACGCCTGCGGGCGCGAGGCGCCGTCGGCCGCGGCGCAGCCGGCCCAGCCCGCGGCGGTGCGCTGACCGCACCCCGGTCGGCCGAACGGCCGACCCGCTGAACGGCCGAACGGCCGCGCCGACGAACGGCCGACCCTTCCGAGGACTGCCGCCCTACGCCGATCGGGTGAGGGGTGTGCGCCGCGCGAGACCCCGCGCGCGAGTGACGGGCCTTGTCTCCCACCGGAGGCCGGGCCCGTCATACGCATGTGCGGATAAGGGTTCGGTGTACCCGCTGGTCAACGGCGAAAGCCCCTCGTACGAGTGACAACGCTCAAGGATTGCCATGATCGGCCGAGTGGCAGGAATTCCCATGTGAGGGGCCGCCGGAAGGGGTGCTCGGTCGGGGAAGCCGGGCGAGGCGGACGGGAGGGACGGAGGGGAACCGGAGGGGACGGGAGGGAAGGGCGGGGCCGCGTCACCGGCCGGGTTCGGGGAGGCCGGTGGCGCGGGAGCGGGAGGGAACGGGGAGGACGGAAGGGCCCGGTGCACGGGGAGCACCGGGCCCTTCCGGCCGTTCTCTCGCGGGGCGCGAGCCGTACTCGGGCCCGGGAGTCCTCGGGCCCGGGCGTCCTCAGGCCTGAGCGACGAAGACGTGCGCGGCGATGTCCTTGCCCAGCTCGGCCGCACTGTCGCCGGAGCCCACCATGACCCCGCCGACCCCGGCGGTCACCCGCACCGTGGAGCCGGGACGGACCCCGGCCCGGCGCAGCGTGCGCATCAGCTCGCCGTCGGTCTGGATCGGCTCGCCGATCCGGCGGACCACCACGTCGGCACCGTCCTCGCCCGGCAGCACGGTGTCCAGCGGGACGAGCCCGGCGTCGAAGCCCTCGCCCTCGGCCTTGGCGTCGCCCAGCTCGTCCAGCCCCGGGATCGGGTTGCCGTACGGGGACTGGGTCGGGTGGCCGAGCATCGCGAGCACCTTGCGCTCGACGGTCTCGCTCATCACGTGCTCCCAGCGGCAGGCCTCCTCGTGCACCTGCTCCCACTCCAGCCCGATCACGTCGACCAGCAGGCACTCGGCGATGCGGTGCTTGCGCATCACCCGCACCGCGAGCCGGCGGCCCTCCTCGGTCAGCTCCAGGTGGCGGTCGCCCGCGACCCGGAGCAGCCCGTCGCGCTCCATCCGGCCGACCGTCTGGCTGACCGTGGGACCGCTCTGCTCCAGGCGCTCGGCGATCCGGGCGCGCATCGGGGTGATGCCCTCCTCCTCCAGCTCCAGGATGGTGCGAAGGTACATCTCAGTGGTGTCGATCAGCCCAGACATCGCCGCTGGCTCCGTTCCTCGGGATCCTCACCGCCAATTCTGACGTACCGCGACGACAACCGGGCCCGCCCCAGGCCCCGGGGGCGGCATTTCGTGCCTGTTGACAGCGGCACCGGTGAGGCAGCACGGTGCTCGCCGTAGCTTTCTCCACCAGCGGTCCGGACCATCACGGCCGCCCCACCCGGCCGGGGCCTCCACCGGCAGAGAGCGAAGGCAGCAGATGAGCGAGCTGGTCGGCCGGTACTTCGAGGCCGCGATCGCCCACCTCCAGCGGGTGCGGACCGAGGAGGCGGAGAACATCGAGGCGGCCGCCGCCCTGCTGGCCGAGGCGGTCGCCGGGAACCGCCGGGTCTTCGCCTTCGGCGCCGGCCACTCCTCGCTGGCGGCCCAGGACGTGGTCTACCGGGCCGGCGGGCTGGTGCCGATCAACCTGCTGGAGGTCCCCGGCATGGCCGGGGTCACGGTGATGCCGGCGCCGCTGTCGAGCGCCCTGGAGCGGGTCTCCGGACTGGCCACCACCACCCTGGACCTCACCCCCGCCACCAGCGGTGACCTGCTGTTCCTGATCTCGCTCTCGGGCCGCCAGACCATGCCCGTGGAGCTGGCCCAGCACGCCCGGGGCCGGGGCCTGAAGGTGATCGGACTGACCTCGCTGGCCTACCCCGGTGCGGTCCCCTCGGGGCACCCCTCCGGCACCTACCTCAAGGACCACTGCGACGTCGTCCTGGACAACAAGATCGCGGTCGGCGACGGCGAGCTGACCCACCCCGGCGCCGAGACCACCTTCGGCCCGGTCTCGACGATCGTCACCAGCGCGCTGATGCAGGCCGTGGTCGCCTCGGCGGTGGAGCGGCTGGCCGACGCGGCCCTCGCCGGCGAGGGCGCCGCCCCGCCGCTGTTCCGCTCGGGCAACGTGCCCGGCGGCACCGAGTGGAACGCCAAGCAGATGACCGACAACGCCGACCGGATCTTCTACACGTTCTGAGACCTTCCGGGGCCTTCCGCCGCCTTCCGGGACTTCTCCGTTCCGCCCCGCCCGTTCGGCGTACGAGGACGCGGCGGCCGGTACCGGGCCCGCTACGCCGCCCGGCCGACCGTCCCGCCGGCCGTCCTGGACACCCGCGCCGACACGGCGTCCCTGCCTGCTCGCCCTGCCCCGGCCGGCCCGTCCCACCTGTCCGTCCGGGTGCACCGGCCTGCCCGCCCAGGCGTACCGGGCCGTCCGCCGGGGCAGAACCGCCGGGGCGGGTGGTGGAACTGCGAGCGGGGGGACGGGATGACGTCGGGCACGGGCGGGGCGGACCGGGTGGTGCGGGAGCGCGAGCTGCTGCCCGAGCTGTTCTGGAAGGCCGACTCGGCCTCCCAGCAGGGGCAGCACAGGGCCGTCCGGCTCTCCGCCGCCGAACTGCTGCTGCTGGTCGCGGCCGCCACAGCCGGCTCCGCCGACGGCCGGCCGTGGGCCTGGCTCGCCGCCGTCGCCTACCTCGGCGCGATCGGCCTCTCCGCCGTCACCAGCCGGCAGAACCCGCAGGGCCTCTGGTACGAGGGCCGGGCCGCCGCCGAGTCGGTGAAGACCCTGGCCTGGAAGTTCGCCGTCCGGGCCGACGCCGTCCAGCCGCCGCCCCGACCGCTGTCGGACGCCGAGGGCCTCTACGGCCTCCAGCTCGGCCGGGTGCTGCACGCCTTCCGGGACAGCCGCGCGGTCGGCCCCGGCCTGGCCGGCCGGCCCGCCGAGAGCCAGATCACCCCCGCAATGCGCACCCTGCGCGAACAGCCGCTGGCCCTGCGCCGGGACGTCTACCTGCGCGAACGGATCCAGGTGCAGCAGGACTGGTACCGCTCCAAGTCCCGCTTCTGCGCCCGGGCCGGCTTCTGGACCGGGGTGGCGGGCGTGGTGCTGCCGCTGCTCGGCCTGGTGCTCGCGGTACTGCGGGCGCTGGGGCTCTTCTCCTTCGACGCCCTCGGCGCCGTCTCCGCCGTGGCCGCCTCCGTCACCGCCTGGGCCCAACTGCGCCAGTACCGCCCGCTCGCCGCCGCATACGGCCTGGCCGCCGACGAACTCGCCCTGATCCGGGCCCAGCTCGCCCACCTCGACATCGACTCCCCCGACGCCGAAGAACTCTGGGCCCGCTTCTCCCGCGACGCCGAGGACGCCGTCTCCCGCGAGCACACCACCTGGCAGGCCCGCCGCGAAGTCAACGGCGCGGCCGACCGGGAGTACTGACCGCGCTACCCGGCCGGGTCTCGAACCGGCGGTAGTCGGGCAGGTCGAGGTGGGCCCGGATCCGAGTACCCGAACATCCCCGACCCTCCTACTCTGTTGGCAGGGACGGAAGTTGCCGCGCAGTGCGCCGTGGTCGGCGGAACTGGAGCGGGCTATGGAAGGGGAGCTGCGGCAGTCATGAAGCGAACGCGCCTGATGCTGGTGGCCACAGCAGGAGTTCTTGGTGTCGCAGGTTCAGTCACCGCAGTGGGGCTGGCCCGCGACTCGGGCCGCGTGGTGGTACGTGAGGACCTCCCGCTCTCGCCGGAGATGCAGAGGTACGTCCAGGACCCGGGAGCGTTCGAGGAGTTCCTGCGCACGAACCCTCCCCAGCCGCTGATGGGACAGATCCGCCCCTCCGGCAGGTAGCGGCGGAGGTGGCAGTGGGTCTGCCGATCATGTCCCGCAGACCCACTGCCCTCGGAGTTCTCAGTGGCTGTTGAGCCAGTTGATCACACCGGCGGCGTTTCCGCCGTGGTTGGACGAGTAGAGATAGTTCTCGACCCAGTTGCCATTCTCGTCGGCAAGTCGGTGGCTGTTCGTTCCCACGATTTGACTGTTATTGCCGAAATTGATGACCATGGGACCGCCACTGGCCCCATGACCCATATCGCAGGACAGCTTCAGACGATTGTCGAACGGGTTCCAGTTGCCGGCGTCGACAGCATTGCCGTGGCAGTACATCGGCTTGCTTCCGTCATGGAGTTCTGCGCCCGTTCGATTGTATCCGTCGACCGGGTACCCCAGCGAAGTGACGCCATCGACATCGGCGTCGCCATTGAATCGGTAGCCGTAAGCACCGGTCCAGTCCTGAAGGTTTCCGTACTCAGGCTGCGGTGCCCTGACGATCCCGCCACCGATGTCACCGGAAGTGAGGTCGCCACTGTCCGCCCAGTCGGACGAGACAATGAGCGACTGGAGGGGCCAAAACCCCCATGGGGCGGTTTCGTCGTACCCGGGAGCAAATACGAAGTTCGAATAGAAGCTCCCGTTCTTTCCGCCGTGCAGGCAGTGGCCCGCGGTCCAGATCGAGTTCTTGTTGTTCGAGACGATGGCGGAGGCACTGCACGAGCCGTACCCATCGCCGACGGAGAAGAAGAGCCTACCTGTGATGTTGACCTGCCAGCCGAGCGGCGATGCAAGGTCCGAGCGCGAGAGGGTGGTGACCGCCGCACCGGCCGCGAGAGGCGAGGCCACGGTCGCGCTCTTACGACTCGGAGCCACGGAGTCTGCCGCCACGGAGACGCTCACTCGCGACTTTCCCTGATTCCGTTGCGTCTGTTGACGTGAATCCTTTACGGACTCGGCGGTGACGGCAGGAACGGGCAGGGGGTTCTCCGCCGCCTGCCGCAGACGCTCCGGCGTCCAGAAGGCAGTGAGCGAGTCGGTCGACTGAGAGGGTTCAAGCGTCGTGACACTGCCAACAACGGACCGGGCAGTTTCGGGGGAAGCTTCTGCAACACCCGCCCCAGTCGCCGATAAAGCAAGCACCGCAACAGCTGTCATTATTCGGCGCATCATCAATTCAAGCTCCATCCGGTCGATTTTCTGTGCACGCATGGCACGTCAAACGACGGTAATCACCACTTGATGATCGAAGTCGAAACAGAACGACCCCGGCCGAAATGCGAGCACATTCGGCTGAGATTCCCCGGACCGATTGGCACTTGACGTGAATGTCGCCCTTGATACCCCTTGGGGCCGGTTGAGGATATGTGGCGACATGAGGTGCCGCTCCCCGCTCGGCATACCGAAGGTCGAGGGTCGCAGCCGCGACCGGCATCGCGCGCCTGTCCGTCGCCCGGCCGAAGCTCCCCGGCCGGGCGGCCGATGGACTGAAAGCCGGGGCGCCTCTACTGCCGCTAACGCGCCACCGGGGTAAGCGGGTCCTTCCCGGCGAGGACGGCGAGGACGTTGCCGACGGCGAGATTGCCCATCGCCTGGCGGGTGCGGACGGTGGCGCTGCCCAGATGCGGGGCGAGGACGGCGCGGTCCTGGGCGAATCGCGACCACCACCGCGCCGGGCGGCAGCAGGGCGAGCCGGCGGGCGTCCAGCAGGTGCCGGGTGGCCTCGCTCAGCGGGCAGGTGACCACCAGGACGCTGGAGTGGTGCTGCCGCTACCCGGCCGGGTCTCGAACCGGCGGTAGTCGGGCAGGTCGAGATGGGTCGCCTTCCGGCCCTCCTCGATCATCCAGTCGAGGATGCGGGGGCGGTTCAGCGACCAGTTGCGCAGCCGCAGCCCGACGGCCCCGGGGGCCAGGAACCGGCCCGCGCGGTCGCCGCCCTTCTGGCAGCCCTGGGCGTACGCACGCAGGAGGCCCTCGTAGCGGGCGAAGGCGGCGGTGTGGTCCCCGGCGGCCGCGGCCAGTTCGCCGGCCAGGACGTACGCGGCGACGATCGCGGTGCCGGTGCCCATGCCGCCGATGGTGGCCCCGCAGGCGGCGTCGCCGAGGAGGGCGACGCGTCCGGTGGACCAGTTCGGGACGTCGGCGCGGCTGATGGAGTCGAAGTACAGGTCGTCGGCCTCGGCCAGGGACGCCAGGAGCCGCGGCACCTCCCAACCCGTCCCGGCGAAGGCCCCGGCGACGATCGCCTTCTGCTGCTCCTGGTCGTGGCGGTCGTAGGCCAGCGCGGGCGAGGAGAAGACGAAGAAGGCCGCGGCCGTCCCCGGGTCCCGGTGGCTCGTGCCGACCGAGGCGAGCCGCCCGGGCACATTGAGGCCGACGGACCCCTCCCCCGGGCCGATGCCCAGGTAGTTGGGCAGCGACCAGCCGGCGGCGTAGTGGCCGAGGTGGGTGACGTAGCGCTCCTCGGGTCCGTGGGCGAGCCGGCGGACGTTGGAGTGCAGCCCGTCGGCCCCGACGACGAGGTCGAAGGTGCGGGCCTCACCGCTGCGGAAGCGGACGTGAACACCGTCGGCGTCCTGGTGGAGCTCGGTGACGGACTCGCCGAAGCGGTAGTCGGTGAACGGGCGGCTGTGCTCGTACAGGACGTGGACGAGGTCGCCGCGCAGGACCTCGATGTCACCGCCGGCGAACTCGGCGGGCAGCTGCAGCCTGGTCCGCCCGCTCTCGTCGACGAAGCGCATGGGGCTGCCGCCGGTGCGGATCCGGCGGAGGTCGTCGAGCACGCCCATGCGTTCCAGCACGGTCAGGTGGGTGGTGCCGCGGAAGTCGACGGCCTGGCCGCCGCCGCGCAGTCGCGGGGCCGCCTCGGCCACCGTCACCTCGAAGCCGTACCGGCCGAGCCAGAGCGCCAGCGCCGGTCCGGCGATACCGGCTCCGGAGATCAGGACCTTCGTGCCCATGAGTTCCACCCCTCGATCAAAACTGTGTCCTTCGGACGCTGTTTGTTGTTGTGTACGGTAGACACAGTTTTGGGATGTGGCAAGCCTGACGGCGGGCGGGAGAACCGATGGCGGACGAACTGGCACAGCTGCTCTGGGGCCCGCAGGCCCGGCCCAGGCGGGGCCCCAAGCCCGCGCTGAGCCTGGACGGCATCGCCCGGGCCGGCATCGAGGTCGCGGACGCGGAGGGCCTGGCCGCCCTGTCGATGCAGCGCGTCGCGGAGCTGCTCGGCAAGACGAAGATGTCGCTCTACCGGTATGTGCCGGGCAAGGCGGAGCTGGTCGCCCTGATGACGGACCGGGCGGTCGAGAACCCGCCGGACCTCGCGTCCGGCGACTGGCGCACGGACCTCACCGACTGGTCCACGGCCCTGTTCCGGGCCTTCGCGCAACACCCCTGGCTCCTGGAGACGACCGTGGGCGCGCGCCTGATGGGTCCGCGGGAACTGTCCTGGGTGGAACGGGCCCTGGCCGCACTGGACGGCAAGGGCCTCACCGGCGGCGAGCGGCTCGACGCCGTCGTCCTGCTGACCAGCCACGTCCGCGGCATCGCCCAGCAGTCGCGGGCGAGCGGCACGGAGGCCGAGTCCCGACTCGTCGCGGCCCTCGCCGGAGTGCTGCGGGAGCACGGCGACGACTACCCGGCCACCCTGACCGCGATGACCGCGCCGGCCGAAGGGCGGGACCAGGCCCTGACGTTCGGGGTCGAGCGCATCCTGGACGGTTTGGAGACGCTGATCGCCCGGCGCGCGGGCTCATGAGACGACGGCGCCCCGGCCCATGAGCCGGGGCGCTACCGCTACTGCCACTGCTACCGCTACCGCGCCACCGGGGTGAGCGGGTCCTTCCCGGCGAGGACGGCGAGGACGTTGTCGACGGCGAGGTTGCCCATCGCCTGGCGGGTGCGGACGGTGGCGCTGCCCAGGTGCGGGGCGAGATCGCGACCACCACCGCGCCGGGCGGCAGCAGGGCGAGCCGGCGGGCGTCCAGCAGGTGCCGGGTGGCCTCGCTCAGCGGGCAGGTGACCACCAGGACGGTGGAGGTGGAGAGCAGTTGCTCCAGCGGCAGCCACTCGGCGCCGTCGGCCTGCTCGGGCGGCAGCGGGTTGCGGTTGTGGTAGCGGACGGGCATGTCGAAGCCCTTGGCCCGGCGGGCCACCGCCTGCCCGATCCGGCCCATCCCGAGCACGCCCAGCTGGGTGCCGGAGAGCTCCAGGCCGAGCATGAAGGTCGGCGCCCAGGCCCACGGCTCACCGGAGCGCAGCAGCCGCTCCCCCTCGCCGAGCCGGCGGGTGGCGGCGAGGAGCAGGGCCCACGCCATGTCGGCGGTGGCGGCGGTCAGCACCCCGGGGGTGTTGGTGACGGTGATGCCGCGCTCGGTGCAGGCCGCCACATCGACGTTGTGGTAGCCCACGGCGTGGTTGGCGACGATTTCGAGGCCGGGACCAGCCGCGTCGAGGAGTTCGGCGTCCACCCGCTCGTCGAGGGTGGTGATCAGGGCCTGCCGGCCGCGGACGGCGGCTAGCAACTCCTCGCGGCTCATCGGCAGTTCGGAGTCGTGCAGGGTGGCCGGGAGCTGCGCGGAGAGGCGCTCGACGACACCGGGCGCGAGACGGCGGGTGACCAGGACCGGAGGCTGCTCGTTCACAGGCCCGGAGTTTACGCGGTGGGGTTTACGCGGTGGGCCCTCGCCCGGCCGGGGCGAGGGCCACGGTGCCATATATGGCACCTACGTTCGCCCCGCCCGGCGCGGAGCATCGCCGACCGTGCTGCCCGCCCGGTCGACCCGATCCCGCAGCGATCGTGTCATCACCTCGCCAACCGCCCCGACCAGCGCCGAGGCAAGGAGGAGGAGTGCGACGGCGACGGTCACGCGGCGGAGTCCAGCTCGAACCAGACGAGCTTGCCTCTCTTCTGGGGATCGGCACCCCAGCGCTGGGTGAGCCCCTCGACGAGTTGGAGTCCCCGCCCGCACTCGGCGAGTTCGCCGAGTGCGGGCGATCGTCGCTGCTCGGGGAGGTCGTGGCTCTCGTCGCCGACCGAGACGCGGAGCGTTCGGTCGAGGATGGCGATCAGGACGACGGGCGCGGCGGTACGGCCGTGCCGCCAGGCATTGACGATCAGTTCGGCCAGCGCGAGCTCGGCGTCGAAGATGCGCGCGTCGTCCCACCCGGCGCGCGCCATGGCCTCGCGCAACAACTGCCGGGCAAGGGTGAGGGAGGGGGAGTTGAGGTTGGGGTTACACACGGGGAATCTCCCTGCGGTGTAGGTAGGGGCACACCTCGGGGTCTGTCGCCGTGAACAAGCCCGTTGCGGGACTGGAGGCGCCGCATGCGAGTGCTCTTCGGTGCCCGGGCAGTTCGGTACCAACTGCCGTAAATATGAGCATTACTGACAAACCGTCCGGCGAGCGGTCGAAGCAACTGTAGGCGCAAGTCCCTCAACTGTGCAACACACTCTGTGGGCAGTCCTACACTTTCCGTAGGCTTCGGGTTCGAGGTCACTCGTCCGCGCAGAAAGGCACGTACGTGGGGTTCAGGACCGACATCAGCGAACGGCAGCGCCGATTCGGCGATGAGCTGAGACGTCTCCGCAACACCGCCGGCCTGTCCGCTGCCGAGATCGGTGATGTGCTCGGCATGAAGGGCCCCGCCGTCAGCCACACCGAGGCTGGCAGGCTCGGCCTCAACCTTGAGCGACTCACCCTCTGGCTCGACACGTGCGGCGTCAACGACGCCGAGTACCGGGCCGGACTCGTCGCCATGTGCCGGAGCAACGGCAAGGGATGGTGGAGCGAGTATCGAGCCCATGTGGTCTCGGAAGCTCTCGACCTGGCCGAGTTCGAGGCTTCCTCGGCCTCGATCGGGAGTTACCAGACCCATCTGATCCCTGGCCTGCTGCAGACCAAGGCGTACAGCGAGGTGATCCTCGAATATGCCGAGAAGAAAGCGGAGTTCAGGCGCCGACGCCAGCAGTTGATCACAGCGGAGAACGCGCCGCCCTTCCACGCCGTGATCCATGAAGCAGCCCTGCACATGATGTACGGCGGTCCGGCCGTCATGCGTGGACAGCTGAGCCATCTGATCGAGATGGCACGCCTCCCCCACGTGACGATCCAGATTCTCCCGTTCGACTGCACGGTCTACTCATCGACCGACACGGCATTCGTCCTGATGCACGGGCCGCACTCTCGATTGGACACCGTTCTCCTGGAGAACCCCCACGGCCCGACATTTCTGGGCGATCCTGAGGGTGTGGCCACGTTCCGAAGGAAGTTCGACCGGCTCAAGGGCATGGCGCTTCCGCCACTGGACGCAGCTGCGCCTGGGCCGTCTCCCGCCTTTCGCGACTCGTGGGGCATGATCCAGCACGTCCGGTACAAACTCCTGGGGAGGTAGCCATGGAGAAGCTCAACTGGCAGAAGTCGAGCTACAGCGGAGACGCCGCCGACTGCGTCGAGATCGCGGCTGACGGCGGCCTCATCCACATCCGCGAGTCCGACGACCCCGCCATAGCCATCACCACCACCAAGGCCAAGCTCGCCGCCTGGATCCAGGGCACCAAGGCCGGCGAGTTCGACCACTTCACCCACTGAGCGTTGCCCCTGGGGCTGCTCCCGCGCCCGCGCGGGAGCAGCCCCGAACACCCCTCTAACCTTCAGTCCAGCACCGCCAGCGCGTCGACCAGGGCTCGCCCCTCGCGGGCACCTTGCCGAAGCAGGACGGAGGCCACGGTGTGCAGTTCGCCCCAGGAATGCGGTCGGCCGACCTCACTGGCGTCGGTGAGTACACCAAGCGCGCAGGCCAGGGCCTGCTCGGCTTCGCCGGCTCCCGCGTAGGCGTGCGCCAGGCACGCCCCGTACCAGGCCCGGTCCCGACGGAACCCGGCGCCGAACCCGTCGAGCCCTTCCCGAAGACTGTCCACCGCGCTGGACCATCGCCCCAGGTGCAGTTCGGCCATGCCACGCTGGGCGGCGAACCAGGACTCGCCGTAGAAGTACAGCCAAGGCGGGGCATCGGTGATGCCGGTGATGATCCGCTGGGCCTCGTCCAGGCGGCGGTAGGCGCTCTCCCCGTCCCCGTCCAAGGCGTGTCCACGGCCGGCCATCTGCAGCGCCATGGCCCTGGTTGCCGCACTCGCGCCCTGTGTGGCCGCAGCGGCTTCCCCGAGCCGGGTACAGCGACGGCCGTTGCCCTGTGACCAGGCCAGGTGGGCCTTCATGCTCATGGTGGTGGCCGCCATGTCGCCGTAGCCGGACTCCAACGCCCAGTCGTACGAGCGGTCGAACCAGCCGAGCGCCACCGGGGCGTTGTCCTGGTCCTGCGCGAGCCACGCCAGGAACTGCGCGTACTCCGCGAGGATCTTCACCAGGCGGTCCGCCAGCGGTCCGCGAGCCTGGTCGTAGAACGTGGCCACCTGCGCGAATTGCGCGGTGACCACTCCGTTCATGACCCGCGCCCCGAGAGTGTCCTCGGCCCGGCGGTGTTCGGCGAGCAGCCTTTCCACCGCGTCCAGCGACGCGGCATCCAGCCGCATCCCGCCGCGTACCCTGATCAGCCGGTCCGCCTCGGGGTCGGCCACGACCCCGGGCAGCACCAGCGAGGGCAGCGGCAACTCCTCGGCCCGTCCGGTCAGCAGCTCCACCGGGACGCCCAGCCCGGTGACGATCCGCTGGCGCACCTCGATCGAGGTCACCTCCCGGCGCCGGTTCTCGATCGCCGACACATCCGGCTGGGCGAGCCCGACCAGAGCACCGAGCTTGCTCTGACTGCTGCGGGTCAGTGCCCGCCACCTCTTGAGGACCGCCGGCCAGTCCCCGGCCGCCACCGCGGCTCGCAGATCCGGGTGGGTCCACACGTCCAACTCCTCGGCCACCCTTCGAAATATAGGGCCGACCTATAGGACGCGGAGCTGGTTCGGCGACACACCACCGGCCAAGGTGGTTCCACCGGCTGGCTCGCAGAACACGCTGGCCGGCACTGCACCAGTGCGCACGCATACCTCCCGGAGGACCGCACGATGCACACCCTCGCCCGCTACCGGCACCGCATCGCCCGACGCCCCAACACGGTCATCGTCCAAGGCGACACCCTGTGCGACCTGGACTGCTTCTACTGCTACCTGCCGCACCGCAGGCGGCGAACCCCGATGCCGATCCCCGTTTCGGAGGCCGTCGCGCACTCGATCGCCGAGTTCACCGACACGACTTCGCCGCGACCGGTCGAGGTCGTCTGGCACGCCGGCGAGCCCTTGGCCGTCGGTCGGACCCGGCTCGCCGAGCTGCTGGCCCCGTTCGAGCCGCTGCGGCAGGCCGGGTTGGTCGAGCACTCGATACAGACCAACGCGGTGATGATCACCCCGGCATGGTGCGACTTCTTCACCAGGTACGGCTTCCGCGTCGGGGTCAGCATCGATGGCCCCGACGCCCTCAACCGGCATCGCGTGGACCGGTCCGGCCGCCCCGCCTTCGACCGGATCATGAAGGGCATCGGACGGCTGCGCGAGCACGGAATCCGCTTCTCCGCGATCTCGGTCGTCAGCGCTGAGAGCATCGGTGCCCCAGAGACACTGCTCAGCTTCATGACCGACCTCGGCTGCCACTCCGTCGGCTTGAACATGGAGGAGAGAGAAGGCGTCAACACCGACCGCGCAGTGCCGACCGTCGAACAGGCCCGCGAGTTCTGGCGCCGCACCATCGCCTGGTCCCGCGTCCACCCCGGCCTGACCGTCCGCGAGGTCGACCGGCTCGGCGCCTACCTGCGGGCCGTCCGCGACGGCCGCCAGGACGACTGGGACCGCACGCTGATCGACCCCATTCCGACCGTCGCCTCCAACGGCGACGTCGTCCTGCTGTCCCCCGAACTTGCCGGGATCACCGACCCGGCCTACGAGGACTTCCGAGCCGGGAACGTCCTGGAGCAGACCATCGGCTCCATGTTGGACCGCGCACACCAGCTCCGTTACGTGCGCGAGTTCCTGAGCGGCCTGGAGGAGTGTGAGGCCACCTGCCAGTTCTTCGGCTTCTGCCGAGGAGCCCACGCCGGCAATCGCTACTTCGAGAACGGCCGCCTGGACACCAGCGAGACAAACCACTGCCGCGTGTCCCGGCAGGCCCTGGTCACAGCCCTGTCCGATACCGTCCGTGAGGAGCAAGCCGCATGACCCTGCTCGAACTCCTGGCCACCAGCGACACCGCCGTGATCGCCGACCTCACCGGTGCCGCCGTGACCGGCCCCAGCGCCGACCCGTTCGACAACCGGCCCACTTGGGACAACGCCGGATCGTCGTTCGACAACCGGCCGACCTGGGACAACTGGCCGAACAAGGACTAGCCGAACAGTGCCGGGCCCGCACCGCGCGGTGCGGGCCCGGCACGGCCCAAGATCGGAGCCCCGTGGACAGCATCACCATCGGCCGCGTCACCGTGGCCCTGCCCCGCCTGAACGAACCCGGCCTCTACCTGTCCAACGTCACCACCCTGGAGTCCGCACGCGGCCTGGTCCAGGACTTCCAGTACGGCGACACCGATCTCCGGGACCTGGACCTCGCCGAGACCCGCCTGATCACCGGCCGCGTCACCGGTCTGCGGGCCGACCGCTTCCAGCTCGACCAGGTCCGCCTCGACTCCGTCGAGTTCGACACCTGCGACCTGGCAGCCGCCCGCGTCACCGGCAGCAAGCTCTCCCGCGTCGTCTTCCGCAACTGCAGGATCATGGGCGCCACCATCACCGGCACGACCCTCGACAATGTCCTGTTCGACAACTGCAAGCTGGACTACTCGGTCTTCGAACAGGTCCGAGCCACCGGCCCGGTCGCCTTCACCAAATGTGTGCTCACCGAGTCGTCCTTCACCGGCTGCGACCTGGCCGGCTCCGTCCTCGACACCTGCACCCTGCGGCTGACCGAGTTCGGCCGAGGCAAGTACCAGGGCCTCGACCTGCGCGGAAACGACCTGACCGCCCTGCGCGGCATCGCCCACCTCGCCAAAGTCGTCATCGACCGCACCCAGCAGGCCGAACTCGCCGAAGCCCTGATCGCCGAACTCGACGTGACCTTCGCAGACACCCTCGACGACCGGTGAACCAGCCCCGGAGGAAACCCGCGTGACCTTCGCCGTCGCTCATACCGACCCCTCCTCTCTCAGAGCCCGGTGCGACACCGCCGCCGTTCGCACCGCCCACGGCGACCTCGGCTACGAGGCAGGGGCCGTCCTCCCGGACGGCCCCTGGCAGCCCCTCACCGCCGCCGAGGCCGTCGACCTCCAGCCCACCGCGCAGAACGCCGACAGCACGCTGGTGGAGCTGGTGAAGCTACCCGACGGCCCGGCCCCGGCGGGCGGCTTGGCAAGCCTCGCCGACCTGCTGGGCGACCGGGACGCGGTCCACCTCGGCCAGGCCGCCAGCCCGGCCAAGACCCTCACCACCACCCCGAACTACCGCGACGGCCGCCGTATCGGCCTTCACGTCGACAACTGGGACCGCCTGCCCTACTCGTCCAAGCACACCGGACGCCGCCGCCTGTGCTTCAACCTTGGTCCCGGCACCCGCTACCTCCTGCTCGGCAACCTCGACATCCGTGCCATCTGCGCCGCCCTCCACACCGATGCCGAGATGCGCTACCCACACACCGATGACCTACGGGCCTACATCAGCCGTGGACTCCCACTCCGCGTGTACCGGTTTCGGCTCGACCCCGGGGAGGGCTACATAGCCCCTACCGAGTTGCTGCCCCACGACGGTTCCACCGAGGACCAACCCGAGCCGTCCACCGCCGCGTTCTGGCTCGGCCGCTGGCCACGCGGTGGCCTCGAATCGCTGATCTGACGCTCGCAGCCCGAGCACCGGGTCACCCCCCGGTGATCCGCAGCCAGGGGTCCACCGACGCCCTTGCCCCGTCGGCGAATCGCTTCCCCACCGGGGTCAGCGCTCCGCTGTCGGCCAGCAAATCCACGGCTTCGTCCGTCAGGGCTCGCCAGTGCGCGAATCGGGCCCGGGCCGGCTCCGTCCCCCCGTGCGCGCGGGTGCCCCAGAACGCCGTGACCGCGAGATGCGCGTAGACGGCCTGGAACAGCGAGCCGATCGGCCTCGGCGTCAGGCCGAACGCCTCGAACAGCCTCGTATCCCCCCGGTCGTACAGCTCCTCCCGGTCCAACACCGCCCCCAGCTTCACGTGCTGGAACTCGTGCACCAGCAACAACGCCAACGTCTCCGCACCACGCGGCCGCGCGATTGCGACCGCGCCGAAGGCCTGGCGGGCGGCCGAGCTGACGTCGCGCCCGTCCGATCTCCGCTGCAACGGTGTGACCGTGCTCAATCCGGCCCACAGGCCGGCCGCGTACTCGGGCAGATCGCGGTCAAGCAGGTCCGCAGCCCCCCGAAAATCCCCGGCCCAATTCAGGTACTCAGCACCGCTCAACCGCTCCTCCACCGGCCACCGGTGCACCCCCCGTTGCGGATCCACGTCCTCCATCGCGATCCCCCTCCCGACCCTCCGGAGCGGCTGCCAGCGCGGGTCACCCGAACCGGCGACCGCGCCGTCATCCACGCGCGCCGTCCAGCCGTCCCGCCCGCCGCTGACCCGCGCCTCCCGCACGCCCCCGCCCAGCACCAGCCGCCCCAGCGTCGGCAGGTGCAGCACCCCGTCCCGGACCGGCACCGCCACGCTGTCCCCCCGCCCCGCCCGCACCGCCGCGGCCGCAGCCAGCTCGGCCAGCGTGCCGAGCCCCGCCCCCGGATCGCCGCTCAGCCGTCGCGCCGCCCACGCCCGGACGTACGGGTGGGCGAACACCGCGTCCACAGCCGCCGGTTCGACGGCGTCCAGTTCCGCCAGCAGCTCCCACGCCTCCGACCGCGCCAGCCCCGAGGAGCCGTGCACGGCGGCCAGCATCGTCCGGGTGAGCGCGAGTTGGGACCGGGCCAGCGCACGCACGGTCTCCGGACCGCCCAACCCCACCGCCAGTTCTTCCAGTTGCTCGTCCGTGAGCCCCGGCCCGGCGAGGTCCACCGGCGGCGGGGCGGGCCGTGAGCCGACCCCCGCACGCGCGGCCAGACCGTCGATCAGCGCCCTCAGGTCCGCGCAGTACACCGAGGGACGGTCGAACGACCCGCCTCCGTACCGGTGCGCGTACAGCCCGCCCCCGCAGGACCGCACCACCGGGCACGCCCGGCACTCCGCGCTCAGCCCGTCCAGGCCCGACTGCCTCGCCGCCATGCCCGGGTGCCCGGCCACCTCGTCGAGGCTGTGCCGGAAGACGTCCATCCCCGTCCCGGGCGCGCCGTCGTACGCCGTCTTCAGGCTGTCCGCCTGCTCGTACGTGCCGTCCGTCTCCAGCACCACCAGGTCCACCGGCTCCAGCCCGAGCGCCTCGCTCAGACCGGGCAGCCCCGACAGCGTCCGGTGCACCGAGTCGAAGGTCCGGACGGCGAACGGGCGGCCGTCCGCCTCCCACTGCTCGTGCACGGTCAGCAACCAGTCCGCGTACGGCGTCGCGCCCGCGCCTGGCGGGCGTTCCGGCGGGCGGTCCCAGGTGGCGTGCGGGAGCAGGAAGTCCACGGCCGGGGGCTCCAGTTCCGCGAGCGCCCGGTACACGGCCACCGCGTCGTTCGCCACGTCCACGGTGCAGAGCAGCCCCGCGTACAGGTGCCGGAACCGCGGGTCGCGCAGCAGCCCGACGGCCCGCAGCACCTGCGGATGGCTGGACCGCCCGTTCGCGAACCGGCGGTGCCGGTCGTTGGCGGCCCGGTCGCCGTCCAGCGAGATGCCGACCCGGATGCCCAGCTCGTCGAACAGCTCGCAGTACGCCTCGTCCAGCCGGACGCCGTTGGTGTGCACCCGCAGGTCCAGGTCGCACACCTCGGGCAGCGCCGCCCGCAGCAGCCCGGCCGCCCGCCGGAACACCTCCGGCCCGGCCAGCAGCGGCTCACCCCCGTGCAGGACGACCCGGACGACGGTCAGCCCGTGCGCGGCCGTGTGCTCCCCGATCCGCTCCGCCACCCGCGCCAGTACGGCCTCCCCGACGACCCGCGGTCTGGACCGCCAGCCGGTGTCGGCGTGCTCGTACACGTAGCAGTGGTCGCAGGCGAGGTCGCACCGGCTGTGGACCTTCAGGACGAACTGCGTGATCGGCGGCGGAGGAAACGTCATGACGGCACGTTTCCAACCGCCGGTGCGGACTAACCCTGGTGATCAGATCGCAGAGTCGAACGGTGAGACCGGGCGAGCCCCGAAACCCGGCAGGGCCAGTGCGAGGTGGCTCGCCAACTCACCCGCGTCCAAGCTCGCCAGTTCGGTGAGACCGGGGCGTCGCCCGGGGACGCGCTCCTCGGTCCGCTCGGTCACCGCATGCGGCTCCACGGTCGACTCCATTGCCAGTTCCCCTTCGTCTGTGGCCTGCCCACCGTCACGCCGGCGGGAGCTCGATCGAGGTGTCCAGCCACTCCTTCACCCTGATCGACTCGGTGAGCGGGTGGTTGTCACCCAGGTACGACACAGCACGGGCCCGGGCCAGGGTCCGTGCACCCAGGTCCGTGCCCTCCCGGTCGCCGACAGCGGCGAGCGCCAGGGCGAGGTTCGCGGAGGCCGCCAGACTGTCCGGGTGATCCGGGCCGAAGCGGTCGACCAGGACCCGGACGGCAGCCGAGCTGAGGGCCGCCGCCTCACCGTACGCACCGGCACCGGCCGAGTCGTTGGCCCGGTTCAACCGGGCGACCGCGACCCACGGATGCCGGTCGCCGAGCAGCCGGAGCAGGTCGTCCGCCACCTCGCAGGCCAACGAGCGTGCCTCGTCGCTCCGGCCGGCCCGGCGGAGGGCCACGGCGAGGTTGCCCGCCGCCAGGCGCTCCATCGGGTGCCCGTCGCCGAGGTGGTCGCGGTGGTACCGGTACGACTCGTCGGCGAGCAGGACGGCCTGTTCGCCGTCCCCGAGCGCGCCGAGTACCGCCGCGAGGGTCCCGGCGACACCCGTGGTGCCGGGGTGGTCCGGCCCGTAGCGCCCGTACAACTGCCGGTGGACGTCCTCGGCCTCCACCAGGGCCTCCGGCAGCCGGCCCAGCCGGCGCAGGGTGGCGCTGCGGTACCGCCTCGCCCGCAGGGTGTCGTCGTGCTCCTCACCGAGCACGTCCCGGCTCCGGCGGACGGTCTTCTCCAACTGCGCCAGCGCCTCGACGGGCCGCCCCACCTCGCGCAACAGGTGTCCCCGGAGGAGCCCGTCGCGGATGGTGGACGGACTGCGCCTGCCGAACAGCTCCAACTTCCGGTGGTACAGCACCTCGTGGGTGGCCAGCGCCCCGGCGAAGTCGCCCGCGAGCATGATGGAGACCGCGAGGTTGTTCTCGATCATCAGGGTGCGCGGGTGGTCGGATCCGAGTACCCGGCGCGCGCCGGCGAGCGTCACCTCGTCCAGCTCCCGGGCCTCCTGGTAGCGGCCCAGGTGCCGGAGGTCCCCGCCGAGGCTGGTGGCCGCCGGGAAGGTGTCCCGGTGTTCCCGCCCCACCAGCGCGGTCAGCCGGTCGAAGGCGTCCCGGTCGGTCTCGTACGCCTCCCGGACCAGCCCCTGACTGCGCAGGATGTTGCCGAGCTGGACGCGCAGCAGCTGGACCCTGACCTCGGCCTCGACGCTCTGCGGTCCGCTCTCCTGCCACTGGGCGAGCACGCGTTCGGCCAGCTCGCGGCCGGCGTCGTGGAGGCTGCGACGCCACAGGTAGCGGACCGAGTTGACGATCCACTGCCGGACCGCCGGGTCGGTGGACTCGGCCGCCCCGGACGGCCAGAGGTGGGCCAGCAGTTCGCCGTACCGGGGCCAGTTGTGCGGCGCGTCCGGGTCGCCGGGGTCGGCGAGGGCCAGCGCGCGGTGCGCCGCGGCGCGGACCCGCGGCCGGTCGGCCTCCCCGACCTGCTCGCGCAGCAGGGCCTGGACGATCCGGTGCACGACCAGGGTTCCGGCCGTGTGGTCGTAGCGGGCGAGGTTGTACTGGTTGACGGTCCGCAGGATCTCGCCGACCGCGAGCCGCTGGTCGGCGGTGCCCGGGCCGACCAGCCCGATCGCCTCGATCACCGGCGGGCTGTAGAGCATCGAGATCGGGATGGCCTCGGGGCCGAGGAAGCCGCAGACCTCCAGCATCCGGGCGGCCGGGGCGTTGATCCGGCGCAGGTCGGAGCCGGCGATCCGCCAGGTGGCGGCCGTGGCGAGCGGGACGGCGGAACTCCCGACGGCCTCCTCCTCGGCGGAGCCGTGCTCGGCGTCCTCCTCCGCCGCCACCGCCACCGGCGCGCCCCGCACCGAGCGGTCGAGGATGTCGGTCAGCGTCTCGTCGAGCAGGTCCGCGTACGTGGCGGCCGGCATCGGCGTCTCCTGGAGCCAGGCGGCGGCCTGGCCGACGGCGAGCGGCAGGTCGCCGAGGAGTTCGGCGATCCGCTCGGCGTCGGCCCGCTCGACCCCGGTGTTGAAGTGCCGGACGAGTTCGACGCTCTCCGCCCGGTCGAACACCTCGACCTCGGTGCGGCCCGGGCGGCGGGCCCAGCGCCGGTCGCGGGAGGTGACCAGGACGTGGCCGCCCGGTCCGGCGGCGGGCAGCCAGGGGTCCAGCAGCTCCGGGTCCTCGGCGTTGTCGAAGAGCAGCAGCCAGCGGTGGTACGGCCGGCCGCTGGCGAGCGCGTCGAGGACGGCGCGGGCCGTCCTGGTGACGTCGCCGTCGGTCTCCAGGCCGAGGCCGGGGGCGAGTTCGGCGAGTTTCTGCGGGATCACCGCGGGCTGCTGGGCCGGGACCCACCACAGCACGTCGTAGCCGGCCGCGAAGCGGTGCGCGTACTCGATCGCGGCCTGGGACTTGCCGACCCCGCCGATGCCGTAGAGCACCTGGACGGGCGCGGCGTCGCTGTCGGCCGTGAAGCCGTCGCGGACGGCCTCCAGCAGGCGCATCCGGCCGGTGAAGGTGGGCAGCCGGGGCGGCAGTTCCTGGACCGAGGGCCGGCCGTCCGGGAACCGGGTGGGGTGCGGCACGGCGGTCTCGCCGGTGCCGCCGGTCTCCATCCAGCGCCCGGCGCCGGGCGCCGGGCCGATCAGCTCGAACAGCTGGGCCTCGGCCTGTTCCGCGGAGCCGAGCGCGAGGTCCAGGGCCCGGTGTCCGGCGAACTGCGGCGGCTCCATGCCCTCCGCACCGCCGATCCGCACGGCGAGCAGGCCGCCGGAGTCGCCGACCGGCGCCTGGCCGGTGAGCCGGCGCCAGATCTCCCGGGCGCGCGGCAGGGCGGTGTACTCGGGGGTGAGCAGGGCGAGCAGCCGGCCGTCGCCGTCCAGCGGTCCGGCGGCCTCGGGCAGCGCGCCGCCGTGCGCCGGGCCGGGGTCGAGCGGGACGGCGGCGCTGTGCAGGCTGACCAGGTAGCCGAAGCCGCGCAGGGTCTCGGAGATCCACTCGGCCCAGACCCGGTCCTTGGGGGCGTAGCTCACGTGCACCTGGCGGGAGCGGGTGCGGCCGGTGCGCAGATAGGCGGCGTACAGGCGGCGGCGGGCCAGGTCGGGCAGCGGGCGCAGGGTGCTGACCCGGCCGTCGGTGAGCCAGGCGGCCAGCCGTTCGAAGGCGGCGAGCAGGCTGCGGCCCTGCTGCGGCCGGTCGACGATGGTGGCCGGCACCTCCTCGTAGGCGTAGAACGGCTTGTACGGCACCTCGACGTCGCGCCAGTAGTCCGCCCGCCGCTCGGGGCTCAGCCAGCGCTCCAGGTAGGGGTCGAAGGCGTCGTGGGCGAGGTCGCGCCCGGCCGCCAGTCCGGCGCGTTCGGCGTCCTCGACCCGCATCGGGACGGGCAGCACGCGGATCTCGCGCTCGTCGGCGTCGACGATGGCGCGGGCCGCGTCGACGCCGCCGCGGATGCTCTGGGCGCCGAGGGTGAAGCAGTCGACGACGGTGTCGGGCATCAGCACGGTGCAGATGCCCGAGGTGTCGCTTACGCCGGTCCTGCTGTCGATCAGCACGTAGTCGTAGCTGCTGGTCCACTGCTCGCGCAGCGCGTACAGGAACTCCGCGCCGCGGATGTCGGCGCGGGTGTAGAAGCTGCGCCAGTTGAAGCTGGTGACGGCGGCCGAGTAGGCGGCGTTCTGCCGGCCGGCGGGCATGAGGTCGAGCTTGCCGCCGTCCGGGAGGTCGAGGGCCAGGCCGCAGAGGTACTGCTCCAGCCGGCCGGGCACCGCCAGCCACTCCCGGGGGTCCGGGCCCGGGCCGCGGCGGTCCGGGCCGGGCAGCGCCTCGTCGACGTAGGCCCGGAGCATGTCGATCAGCCCGTCGGTGCCGTGGAGTTCGGGGTCGACCAGCAGCGGGTGGTAGTAGCGGTGCAGGCCCGGGGCCTCCAGGTCCCAGTCCACCACCAGCACGCGCAGGCCCTGGCTGGCCAGGATCCAGCCCAGGTTGGCGAGCGCCATGGTGCGGCCGGTGCCGCCCTTGAAGGAGTAGAAGGTGACGACCGTGCCGGTGCCGGGGGTCGCGAGGGCCGCGGACCCGTGGTCCGCGAGGGCGGCGTGCTCAACGCTCATCGGTCCGCTTCTCCTTCACTGGGCGCCCGGTTGGTCAGGGGCACGGTCTCCTCGCGCAGGGCGCCCCTCGGCCCCGGCGCGGCCCCGGCGCCGGCCCCCGCCCCGGCGCCGGCCCCCGCTCCGGGGGCGTTCCCCGGGCGCGGGACGGGCGGGCCCGGGGAGACGGGCGGCGCCGGCGGAACGGGCGGCCAGGCCGGGATGGTGAGGCCGGGCATCGGTCGCGGGTCCGGACCGAGCCCGAACTGGGCCCGGGCGGCGACCGGGTCGTCGTCCAGCTGGTCGAGCAGGCGGTTCTGGGCGACGGTCACGGTCGAGAGCAGCTCACGCTCGAATCGTTCCCGCCGGATGTGGATGCGAAAGAGCGGCTCGGGCCCGGACCGGTGCAACCAGGTGCGCGCGAACACCTCGCGCACCCCCTCCCAGAGCCGGGCGCGCGCCGGACCGGCCGGCGGGTCGTCGGTGCTGTCGGGCAGCAGGACGGCGGTGACCGGGTGGTTCTGCCGGTCGAAGTCGCGCAGCGCCTGCCGGAAGGGCTCGGCGCCGGCCGCCCAGGGGTCCACCAGCAGGACGCTGACCTCGTTGTTCTCCCGGGCCCGGTCGAGCGCGTCGGCGAGGTCCGGGCCGACGGTCTCCAGGCTGGTGCTGTGCCCGGCCCGGGTGATCACCTGCTGGGCCTGGACCGCCAACGAGGGCAGCCGGGGCGGGTGGTAGGGCGCCCAGTCGCGGGGGTGCGCCCCGTACCAGCCGCCCTGGTAGGGCCCGTCCGGGCCGCCGACGCCACCGCCCGCACCGCCGCCCGCGCCGTCGGCCCGCACGCTGTCGGCCCGCACGCTGTCCGCCTCGGAGCGCTGCGCCGGGAACCGGTCGCCGTTGACCGCGCCGGCCCCGCCGACCACGGCGGGCGGGTCGCCGGCCCGCCGCGCGGCGACGAAGAGCCGGACCAGGCTGCTGCGGGCGGCGACCGGGGCGACCTCCTCCACCGGGAAGCAGCCCTCCACCTGCCCGAGGTCGAGGTCCCGCAGTTCGGCGACCCGCCAGGAGGCGGCCTCCCGGATCCGCTCGGCGATCACCCGCACCACCTTGCGGTACGCCGTGCCCTGCGGGTCGGTCCGCAGCAGGTGGCGCAGCCCGCCGGTGGCGTACTCGGCGCCGAAGTCGTGCTGCATGTACTGGATCCGCCGGACTTCGACGGGCAGGTCCTCGGGCGGCGGCTCCCACAGGACGGGGATGAGGGCCGGGACGCTCTCCCCGGTCTGCTCCTCGTGGCGCCGCGTCCGGTGGTCGAAGGCGGTCCACTCCTTGCCGCAGTAGGGGCTGGCGAAGTAGGCGGGCGAGTAGAGGGCGACCATGGTGCGGCTGGCGCCGAGCATCAGGGAGAGCTGCCGCTCCCAGTCGTCGCCGATCCGCAGCCGTTCGGTGTCCCGGTAGGCCAGTTCGCCCGGACCGGCCTCGGGCTCGATCCGCGCCAGTTCGTCCCGCAGGTCGGTGAAGAACTGGTCGACGAAGGCACCCCCGGCCAGGTGGTCCCGCCGCGCGTAGCTGAAGAAGAAGTACGGCCGCACCCAAAAACCCCCCACCGAGCCGGTGAACATCCCCACCTTACTGGCGGGCTGACGCAAGGTCAGCCGGTGGGCGAAGGAAGGTGTAGTGGTGTCGTCACAAGTGCGACCCCGCGGGGCTACGGGCCTGGTCGGGGGCGTACGGGCACGGCCCGGACCGACGCCCGCACGGGCATGCACGGGGGCACGACCCGACCCGTCCCGCGTGCACGACCCCGACCGCCCCGCGGGCACGGCCCGGCCGGACTCACGGGCAGAGCCGCTCCACCCGCCAGCCCGCCGGGGCAGCCGGGTCGACGAGGTAGCGCAGCCGGTCGTGCAGCCGGTTCTCCCGCCCCTGCCAGAACTCCACGCTCTCCGGCACCACCCGGTACCCGCCCCAGAACGGCGGCACCGGCACCCCCTCGCCCTCCGGGTAGCGCCGCTCCAGCTCCGCGTAGCGCTGCTCCAGCACCTCGCGCGAGGCGACCGGGCTGGACTGTTCGCTGGCCCAGGCGCCGAGTTGGGAGCCGTGCGGGCGGGTGCGGAAGTAGGCCGCGGTCTCGTCCCGGCCGACCTTCTCCACCCGGCCCTGGACGATCACCTGGCGGGCCAGCGCGACCCACGGGAAGAGCAGTGCGCCGTACGGGTTGACGGCGAGTTCGGCGCCCTTGCGGGAGCCGTAGTTGGTGAAGAAGACGAAGCCGCGGGCGTCGAACCCCTTGAGCAGCACCGTGCGCGAGCTGGGCCGCCCCTCGGCGTCGGCGGTGGAGAGCACCATCGCGTTGGGCTCCGCCACCCCGGCCTCGTCCGCGTCGTGGAACCACCGGGTGAACTGGCCCATCGGCTCGGCGGCGAGGTCCTCCTCGACCAGGCCCTCGTGCGTGTAGTGCTTGCGCATCACGGCGAGGTCCGGCCCGGGTCGGGCCTCGTCGGCCAGGATCCGGGTGGCGGGGGGCAGGGGCGTCGACTGGGCGCGGTCCGGGGTCTGCACGTCAACATCATCCCGTACGACAAGCAACCGGCACCGCTACCTCCGGACAAACCCCGGTGGGAGATAAGGTGACTCGCCACCGCTTGGCCGCCCGTCGTACGGTGATTTGTCCCGAACCGCACCCTTGGTTCCGGAGATTTGCCGGGCACGACCGGCCCTCGGGCGAAAAGTCAAGCGGGCCCTCGGGAAACATCACCATGGTGGTGTATGGCGCAATGCACCCCGTGCCTGTCACCCTGGCACCGAGTGCCAACCACCATTCGGTCACTGGTGTGCCTCCCCACCACGGAGGTCCGCCGATCGCAGAACTGAAGGAGCCGTGCATGTCCGACTTCGTACCCGGGCTCGAAGGCGTCGTCGCTTTCGAGAGCGAGATCGCCGAACCCGACCGTGAAGGCGGCGCCCTGCGGTACCGAGGCGTCGACATCGACGACCTGGTTGGCAATGTCTCCTTCGGTCACGTCTGGGGCCTGCTGGTCGACGGCAAGTTCAACCCCGGCCTGCCGGCCGCCGAGCCCTTCCCGATCCCCGTCCACTCCGGCGACATCCGGGTCGACGTGCAGTCCGCCCTCGCCATGCTCGCCCCGGTCTGGGGCCTCAAGCCGCTCCTCGACATCGACGCCGAGCAGGCCCGCGACGACCTCGCCCGGGCCGCCGTCATGGCGCTGTCGTACGTCGCCCAGTCCGCCCGCGGCCAGGGCCTGCCGATGGTCCCGCAGAGCGAGATCGACAAGGCCGAGACCGTGGTCGAGCGGTTCATGATCCGCTGGCGCGGCGAGCCCGACCCCAAGCACGTCAAGGCCATCGACGCCTACTGGACCTCCGCCGCCGAGCACGGCATGAACGCCTCCACGTTCACCGCCCGGGTCATCGCCTCCACCGGCGCCGATGTCGCGGCCGCCCTGTCCGGCGCCGTCGGCGCGATGTCCGGCCCGCTGCACGGCGGCGCGCCGTCCCGCGTGCTCGGCATGATCGAGGAGATCGAGCGCACCGGCGACGCGACCGCCTGGGTCAAGAACGCCCTGGACAAGGGCGAGCGCCTGATGGGCTTCGGCCACCGCGTCTACCGCGCCGAGGACCCGCGCGCCCGCGTGCTGCGCCGCACCGCCAAGGAGCTCGGCGCGCCGCGCTTCGAGGTCGCCGAGGCGCTGGAGAAGGCCGCGCTGGAGGAGCTGCACAACCGCCGCCCCGACCGCGTGCTGGCCACCAACGTCGAGTTCTGGGCCGCCATCATGCTGGACTTCGCCGAGGTCCCGGCGCACATGTTCACCTCGATGTTCACCTGTGCCCGGACCGCCGGCTGGTCGGCGCACATCCTGGAGCAGAAGCGCACCGGACGCCTCGTGCGCCCCGCCGCGCGCTACATCGGCCCCGGCCCGCGCAGCCCCCGCGACATCGAGGGCTTCGAGGCCATCGCCGGCTGACACCACCGTCGCAGCTCCCCCGACAGCGGGTCCGGATACCGACCGGACCCGCTGTTTCCGCAGCTCGCGGGCGGGTCGGGGGCATCTCAGCGGGCGGACGGGCGTCGAACCGCGGCTGCCCCGGCCGGTAGGCTGCGGCGCGTGGCTCAGATCCAGATCCCCGCTGACATCAAGCCCGCCGACGGCCGTTTCGGCTGTGGCCCCTCCAAGGTGCGCCCCGAGGCCCTGAGTGCCCTCGCCGCCACCGAGACCTCCCTGCTCGGCACCTCCCACCGCCAGGCCCCGGTGAAGAACCTGGTCAAGCGCGTGCGCGAGGGCGTGAGCAGCCTGTTCTCCCTGCCCGAGGGATACCAGGTGGTTCTCGGCAACGGCGGGTCCACCGCCTTCTGGGACATCGCGGCCTTCGGCCTGGTACGCGAGAAGTCCCAGCACCTCGACTTCGGCGAGTTCTCCTCCAAGTTCGCCTCCTCCGTGAAGGCCGCGCCCTGGCTGGCCGAGCCGAGCGTGATCAAGACCGCCCCCGGCACCCACCCGCTGCCGGTCGCCGAGGCCGGGGTGGACGTCTACGGCCTCACCCACAACGAGACCTCCACCGGCGTCGCGATGCCGATCGCCCGCCCGGCCGGCGCCGACCAGGGCTCGCTGGTGCTGGTCGACGCCACCTCGGGCGCCGGCGGCCTGCCGGTGGACATCACCGAGACCGACGTCTACTACTTCGCCCCGCAGAAGTCCTTCGCCTCCGAGGGCGGCCTGTGGCTGGCGTCGTTCTCCCCGGCCGCCCTGGAGCGCGCCGCCGAGATCGCCGGCTCCGGCCGGTACATCCCGCCGTTCTTCGACCTGCCGACGGCCATCGACAACTCGTCGAAGGACCAGACGTACAACACCCCGTCCATCGCCACCCTCTTCCTGCTGGCCGACCAGCTGGAATGGATGAACGGCAACGGCGGGCTCGACTGGGCCGTCGCCCGTACGGCTGATTCCTCGTCCCGGCTGTACGGCTGGGCCGAGAAGTCCTCGTTCGCCAACCCGTTCGTGGCGAACCCGGCCGAGCGCTCCCAGGTCGTCGGCACGATCGACTTCGACGACTCGGTGGACGCCGCCGCCGTCGCCAAGGCGCTGCGCGCCAACGGCATCGTCGACACCGAGCCGTACCGCAAGCTCGGCCGCAACCAGCTGCGGGTCGCGATGTTCCCGGCGATCGAGCCGGCCGACGTCGAGGCGCTCACGGTCTGCATCGACTACGTGGTCGAGCGGCTCTGACCCCGACCGCGTGCTCCAGCGGCTACGACCGGCCGCACCCGCACGAATGAAGGGCCACCGCCTCCGGGCGGTGGCCCTCTTCCGTTCCGCCGGTCCCGGCGGCTACCGGCCGACCAGCGAGCTGGCCAGCACGATCACCAGCAGCAGGACGAGCGCGCCGGTCACGATTCGCATGCGAGTCTTGGGATCCACGGTCAACGAGCGTACCCCCGGCCGGTCCGGGCTCAGACGCCGAGGTTGGATCCGCCGCTGGCGTCCAGGTTCTGGCCGGTGACCCAGCGGGCGTCGTCCGAGGCCAGGAAGGCCACCACGTCCGCCACGTCGGCCGGCTCGGCGACCCGGTCGAAGACCGAGAACGAGGAGGCCCGGGCCCGCGCCGACGGGTCCGCCAGCCAGGGGTTGATGTCGGTGGCCACGATGCCCGGCAGCACCGCGTTGACGGTGATCCCGCGCGGCCCCAGCTCCTGGGCGAGGGTCAGCGTCAGGGTGTTCAGCGCCCCCTTGGTCATCGCGTAGGCGACGGCCTCCGGGAACGCCACCCGGGTGACGCCCGAGGAGACGTTGACGATCCGCCCGCCGTCGCGCAGCCGGTCCAGACCGTGCCGGACGACGAAGAACGGCGCCCGCGTGTTGACGGCGAAGACCCGGTCGTAGGCGGCCTCGTCCACCTCGTGGATCCGTCCCGGCTGCCCGATCCCGGCGTTGTTCACCAGGATGTCCAGCCCGTGGCCGCCGTCGTACCCGGCCAGCCCGGCGTCGAAGGCGGCCCAGAGCGCCTCGGCGTCCCCGGGCACGCCGAGTTCGGCGGCGACCGGGAAGGCCCGGCCGCCGTCCCGCTCGATCTCCTTCGCCGTCCGCGCGGCCGCCTCCGGGTCCCGCCCGTGCACCGCGACCAGCGCGCCCTCGCGGGCCAGCCGCTCGGCGATGCCCCGCCCGATACCCCGGCTGCCGCCCGTCACCAGCGCCGTCCGTCCGGTCAACCCCGACATGACCGCCCCCTTCTTCCGGGCGCCACCGGTCCGGCGGCGCCCACTTCTGTAGTGATCGCTAATGAAATGACCGTAGCACGGTTTCTGTAGTGGGCGATATAGAATCGGCGCATGGCCACCACCACCGCGAAGCGCGGCCGCCCGCGCTCCTTCGACCGTGAGGCCGCCCTGGAGCAGGCCCTGCGGCTGTTCTGGGAACGCGGCTACGAGGCGACCTCGGTCGCCGACCTCACCACCGCGATGGGCATCCGCCCGCCGAGCCTCTACGCGGCCTTCGGCGACAAGAGCGCCCTCTTCGGCGAGGTGGTCGACCGGTACCGGGAGGGCCACGGCGCCTACGCGACCCGCGCGCTCGCCGAGGAGCCCACCGCCCGGGCCGGCGTGGCCCGGATGCTGCGCGAGGCCGCCGCCATGGCGACCGACCCCGACCACCCGTGGGGCTGTCTGCTGATCAGCTCGACCGTCAACTGCACCTCGCCCGAGGTGACCGGGGCCGTCCGGGAGCTGCGCAACGCCAACGTCCGCGCCCTGGAGTCACTGATCCGCGCCGACGTCGCGGCCGGTCACGAGCCCGCCGGGACGGACCCGGCGGCGCTGGCGCAGTTCACCGCAACCGTGGTCCAGGGCATGTCGCAGCGCGCCCGCGACGGCGCGACCCGCGCCGAACTGGAGCGGGTCGCGGCGGACGCCATGCGGATCTGGCCCTGACCGGAGCCCCGGCCCACCCGCCCTTCTCAGTCCTCCCAGCGGGCCAGCGGCCAGGAGGCCAGTGAGCTGTAGTGGGCGAAGCCGCCGCCCTGCTCGCTCTGCATCAGGTGCAGCTCGGCGGCCTCCCAGTCCGGCCCGCGGTACCCCTCCAGGGCCTGCGCCAGCCCGTCCAGCTCCGCCGCGGCCGCCCGCTGCGCCGCGCGCCGCTGCCCCCGTGAGGACCCGGCCCTGGCCAGCGTCAGATGGGGGTGGAAGCTGAACGCGTCCGCCTCGCCGGCCACCGCCGCGGTGGCCCCGGCCACCGCCTCGGCCAGCCCGCGCAGGGCCCACACCCGGCCCTCGACCCCGGCCCAGAGCACCTTGTCGCCGAACCGGCCGGCCCCGGCCAGCCGCAGCGGGTGCGCCGGATTCACCGCCGCCACCGCCGCCAGAGCGGCCGACAGCTCCGGCACCCGCTCGACCGGCACCTCGCCGAGGAACGCCAGGGTCAGGTGCCAGCCCTCGACCGCGGTCCAGCGCAGCCGGTCCGCCCCGGGCAGGCCGTGCACCGGCGCCACCGCGTCGACCAGGTCCTGCAACGCCTCCACCGGAGGCAGTACCGCCACGAAGAGCCTCATGGGGACATCTTCCACCGGGCGACGGTTTGGACTAGAACGGTTTTCCATGAAGATCCGCAACGGGGGTCCCGAAGACATCCCCGACATCCTGTCCCTGCTCGACGGCGCCGTGGAGTGGCTGGCCGCCCAGGGCCGCACCCGCCAGTGGGGCGAGCACTCCTTCAGCGGCACCCCGGCCCGGGTCGAGCACATCGGCAAGTACGGCCACGAGCCGTTCCTGATCCGGCTCGCGGTCGACGACGAGGGGCGCACCGTCGGCTCCTGCGTGCTGTCCGAGGAGCGGCCCGAGTACGCCACCCCGGTGGACGGGCCCGAGCTGTACATCCGCAACCTGGTGACCGACCGGACCCGCAAGGGCTCCGGCATCGGCGCCGCGCTGATCGCCGACGCCCTCGACGAGGCCCGCCGGCGCGGCATCGGCCTGCTGCGGGTGGACTGCTTCGCCGGCGGCGACCGCAAGCTGGTCGGCCAGTACCGGGCGCTCGGCTTCACCGAGACGGAATCCTTCGAGGTCGAGCAGCCGGCCGGGCTCTGGCAGGGGCAGATCCTGGCCATCCGGCTCTGACCGGCCGTCGGCCCCGGAGTGTCGAACGGCACTCCGGGGCCGACCCGCGGTCAACGGGCCCGACCCGCGGTCAGCGAGCCCGACCCACCGTCAGCAGGCGGTGGCCAGCTCCGGCTTGACGCCGGCCACCGGCCGCGGCACCAGGGCGACGATCCGGCCGCCGCGCCCCGGGTGCAGGTCAAGCCGCAGCCGCAGCTCCGCGCTGCGGGCCAGCACCAGGCCGACCACGGTGGCCGCCAGCGCCGAGACCAGGCCGCAGGCCAGCAGCCCGAGCCGGGGCCCGTACGAGGCGGTGACCCAGCCCACGATCGGCGCCCCGATCGGCGTGCCGCCGGTGAAGACCAGCATCAGCAGGCCCATCACCCGGCCGCGCATCGCGGGCTCGGTGGCCAGCTGCAGGGTGGCGTTGACCGAGGTGTTGAAGCTCAGCCCGAACACCCCGATCAGGGTGAGCAGCAGCGCGAAGGTCCAGTAGCCGGGCGCGAACGCCGCCAGCACCTCCAGCGCGCCGAAGCCGAGGGCGGCGCCGACGAGTCTGCGCAGCCTGGGCGCGCCCCGGCGGGCCGCGATCAGGGCCCCGGCCAGCGAGCCGACCGCCATCGCGGTGTTCAGCAGGCCGTACTGCCCGGCACCGACGTGGAAGGTGTCCGTGGCGAAACCCGCCAGCAGGGTCGGGAAGTTGAAGCCGAAGGTGCCGATGAAACCGGCCAGCACCAGCGGCCAGAGCAGCTCGGGCCGCTCCTTGACGTACCGCAGCCCCTCCCGCAACTGCCCCTTCTCCCGGGCGATCGGCTCGGTCGGGCGCAGTTCGCTCTCGCGCATGGCGAGCAGTCCGCCGATGACGGCGGCGAAGGACAGCGCGTTCACCGCGAACGCCCAGCCGCTGCCGACCGCGGCGATCAGCAGGCCCGCGACGGCGGGGCCGACCAGCCGGGCGGTCTGGAAGTTGGCGGCGTTCAGGCTGACCGCGTTGGCGAGGTGCTTCGGGCCGACCATCTCGGAGACGAAGGCCTGCCGGGCCGGGTTGTCGACCACGGTGACCAGGCCGAGCAGCAGGGCGAAGGCGTAGACGTAGTACGGCGTCACGACGCCGGCCACGGTCAGCACGGCGAGGCCGGCGGCCAGCAGGCCCATCGCGCCCTGGGTGCCGATCAGCAGCTTGCGCTTGGGCAGCCGGTCGGCGAGCACTCCGCCGAAGAGACCGAGCAGCAGCATCGGCAGGAACTGCATCGCGGTGGTGATGCCGACCGCGAGCGGGCTGCCGGTGAGGCTCAGGACCAACCAGTCCTGGGCGATGCGCTGCATCCAGGTCCCGGTGTTGGACACCACCTGGCCGGCGAAGTAGTAGCGGTAGTTGCGAACGCTCAGTGAGCTGAACATCCCCCCGGGCCGGGTGAACCGGGCTCCGGTCGGCGAATCCGCCGTCCTCGGGGACGTGGCCGCGCGGCTGCGGCCGGGAGCGGCGGGGTCCTCCGCCGCGGTGCGTTCGTCGGGGTCGTCGTCGCCGTTGCCCGGCAGCCCCGTCGGGGCGGGTGCCTGGGTGTCGGCGGCCGCGGCGCTCGCCGCGGCGGTGTCGGTGGTCTGCTCGTCGGTCCGGATACGGGTGGCGGCTGCGGTGGCGGCGGCCGGCGGTGTCACAGTGGTCTCCCCTCGCGGCGCGGCGGCCGGTGCTCCGGCCGTCGCGCTCCTGGTGTCTGTCATCGGTCCTGCGGTAATGCGTTTCTCCTTCGTCCTCCGGCGGCTACCGGAATCGATCTGCCTAGAGGTGTGCGAGCTTGTAGAGCACGGGCGCGGCCTCGCGGAGCTTCGCCCACTCCTCCTCGTCGAGCCCCTCGGCGAGCTCGGCGAGCCAGGCGTTCCGGCGACTGCGGGACTCCGCCAGGATCGCCTCGGCCTCCTCGGTACTGCTGACGACCACCTGGCGGCGGTCCTCCGGGTGCGGCTCGCGCCGCACCAGGCCCTTCTCCTCCAGCATCGCGACGATCCTGGTCATCGAGGGCGGCTGCACGTGCTCCTTCCGGGCGAGCTCGCCCGGTGTGGCCTTCCCGCACCGGGCGAGGGTGCCCAGCACCCCGATCTCGGTGGGGCTGAGCGACTCCTCGACCCGCTGGTGACGCAGTCGACGGGAGAGGCGCATGGCGGACGAACGCAGCTGACTGATGGCTGCGAGGTCCTGCTCGGACATCTCGGGCATGTTGTTTAGCCTACGTCATTACTCTCGCTAAAGAAAATTGGTTTCCGTTCGCCCGCTTCACGGCGTCCCGATCGGGGTACGCGCGTGGGTTTACGCGCGTGGGTTCTGGGCGAGGTCAGCGCCGGGTGTCCACCGCCGCGAGACCGTCCGGCATGCCCAGCACCAGCAGCGTGCCGGCCAGCGCCAGCGACCACACCTCCGAGCCGGTCCGCAGGTCCAGCACCCCTCCCGTCCCCAGGTCCCGCACCCGGACGAGCCCGTCCGACCAGGCCGCCGCCACCACCGGACCGGCCGCCGTCGCCCCGGCCGCCACCGCCGTCACCGGACAGCCCCGGCGGTCGGACGGCTCGGGCATCGGCGCCGAACGCGGCCCCCAGAGCCGCACCGCGCCGTCGAAGCCACCGCTCACCAGCAGCGGGATCTCCGGATCGGACAGCGGCCCGCCGCCCAGCGCGGTACCGGCCAGCGCCGTCACCGGCCCGTGGTGCAGCCGCTCGCTCAGCACCTTGCCGTCCTCGTACCAGTGCACCGCGCCGGCCGCGTCGCCGAGGGCCGGCGCGGAATCCGCCAGCCCGCCGACCGCCGCCACCGCGCTCAGGTCCCCGGAGGCCGCGCCCACCGCGTCCAGTGCCGCCATCAGCCCGTACGGCTCCAGGCCCGGCCGGGGCTCGGCCGGCACCACCAGCTCCGGCCGCCCCCAGGCGTCGAGCAGCACCGCGGAACCGCCCGCCGTCACCGCCAGCCCCCGCAACGGGCGCGGCGCGGGCACCACCACCGCGCCGAGGCGCCGGCCGGTGGCGGCGTCGAAGGTCCGCACCGAACCGGTCGGATCGGCCACCAGCACCTGCCCCGCGTACGGCCCCGCCCCGGCCGTGAGCGCCACCGCCGGTCCCGGCCAGTCCCGGTCGACGCCCTCCCAGCGGGCCCAGCGCCCGGCCCAGGGCCCTGGCAGCTGCGCCAGCACGGCCGCGGCCGCCGCGGCGACGGTGTCCCCGCCCAGCAGCCGGGTGCGCAGCACCGCCGCCCGCACCGCCGGGTCCGGCTCCTCGATCACCGCCGGTCCCGCGGCCCGCCAGGCCCTGGCCAGCGCGTCGTCCCGCCGCTCGACCGCCGCCGTCACCGGGACCGGGCGGGCGAGCGCGTAGAGCAGCGGGTCCGCGGCCAGCGGGCCGGGGTCCGCCGCCACCGTCGTCCAGAGCGCCGACAGGGCCTCCTCGCCGAGCGAGCGCGGCTCCGTCCCGGGCGGCGGCGGCACCGGGGCGGGCGGGGCCGCGGGCGTCCCGAGGACCGGCCCGGGCAGCGGGTAGGCGGCCGGGTCGCCGCCCTGCTCCACCGCCCAGGCGGCGAACCGCGCGGCGTCCGTCCACTGCGGCTCACCGAGGTCCAGCACCGCCGGAGCGGGCACGGCGGTGAACGCCCGGGCGGCCGGGCCGTCCGTCGCCGCCCCGATCACCAGCCGTACCCCGGGCAGCCGGAGCAGCGGGTCGAGCAGCTCGGTCACCAGGGCGGCCGGGTCCTCGGCCAGGTCCAGTTCGGGCACGCAGACCACGGTCGGCCGGCCGTCCGCCGCGATCGCCGCGATCAGCGGGCCCGGGGCGTGCGCGACCAGGTCGAGCTGCTGCCCGAGCGACCAGACGGCCGTCCGGACGGTGGCACCGGCGGCGGGCAGCACCGCGTGGATCCGCCGCCCGCCCGGGGCGTCGGCCCCGGTGCAGCCGCGCACCAGCCAGGCCAGCAGGTGCGACTTGCCGGACCCGGGCGGCCCGGCCACCCGGCACAGCCGCGGCGCCCGCGGATCGTCCAGCCAGCCCAGCAACGCCATTCCGGCCGGCCTGCGGCCCGCCCCCAGCCGCGGCATCCGCAGCCCGCTCCCCGCCATCGCCCGCTTCCCTCTCCCCGTACTTCCGTGCTCCGTGCCGAGCTCAGCCGTGCCAGGCTCGGCCCTACCCGACCCGGCCTTGCCCGACCCGGCCTTGCCCGACTCAGCCGCGCCGCTCGGCCACGCTGATCATCAGTGCCTTGATCCCGCTCTCCCGGGACTCGGCCGTGTCGCCGTAGTCGAAGCTGTGGGTGAACTCCGCCTGCGGAAACTCCCGCGCCAGCCAGCGCGCGCAGTAGTGGCCGGGCATCATGCACGGCTCCAGCTCGCAGTACACCCGCACGACCTGCTCGGCCTCCACGCCCTCGGCCCGCAGCCGGTGCCAGAGCGCCTCCTCGGGGTGCAGCAGGCCGGGGCCGCCCACCTCCGAGACGATCCGCTTCGCGCCGTGCTCGTCGACCACCTCGAAGGCCGCCGAGGAGTCGATGTTCAACGGCCGCCGCAGGTCGTCCAGCACCCGCGGCCACCAGCCCTCACGGTCGTCGAAGGCGGTCGGGTCCGCGGCCAGCAGACCCTGCCGCAGCTCCCGGTAGGCGGCCAGCGCCAGGTCCGGCCGATCCACCTCGGCGACCGCCGGCAGCAACCGGTCGAGCAGCAGCAGTCCCGCCGCGAACGCCGCCACGCTGCCGCTCACCGGCAGGTCCAGCGGCTCGGCGCCCAGCAGCACCGCCCGGACCGACCGGTCCGGCGCGAAGTACAGCTCGGCCCCGCCGTCCGTCCCGATCCGCAGCTGCGCCGCCATCGGCCCGGCGTCCGCCCCGACCGCCGCGGCACACTCCCCCACCGACAGCGGATCGTGCTCCTCCGCCGCCCGGAAGTACGGCCCGACCTGCAGCGGAAGCCCCGGATGCCGCAACGGCCCGGCGGGCGCGATCGGCAGGGCCCGCAGCCCGCGCGGCCCGAAATGCGCCAACAGCGCCGCCGCCAGCTCGTCGTCCCTGTCCGCGTTCACTCGGCGGCCCCGCTCACAGGGTGGCCCAGGTGTCGAGGAACATCGCCCAGAACTCGCTCTTGAACGGCAGCGAGTCCCAGCGCTCCATGCCCTCCTGGACGATCTCCTCCACCGCGGCCCAGTCGTTGGGGTCCGGGCGCTCGTCGGGGCCCGGGCGCTCGACCTCGAACTTGTAGACGAGGTAGCTCAGGGAGGAGACGTCCCCGTGGATCAGCTCGTACTCGATCTCGGCGTCCGGGTCCGAGACCCAGATCGTGCCGTCGCCGAGGTGCACGTACACGGTCGCCTGGAAGAGGCTGCCCAGCGGCTGCAGCCGGCCGTGCGGCGTGTCGACCGGCGAGGAGTCCCAGGTCTCGAAGGCGTGCGCCGGGGTGGCCGGGTCCCGGTCCGCGAACTCCTCCAGGATCCGGAAGAGCCCGTTGGAGAACGGGATCCCGATCTCGGTCACGAAGCGCGCGCCGTCACCCTCGGGCCAGATCCGCGCCGCCACGTCGGGGCGGAACCGCAGCAGGTCGCCGGGTGCGGCCCGTTCCACGACCACCGGCCACTCAATCCCTACCAGCACCTCGTCCATCCTTCGTTCTCGACCGTCACAGACCCTTGGCCTTCTTCTTCGCGGCGGAGGCCGCCTTGTCCTGCTGCCCCTGCGCGTCGAAGTCCTTGGTGCCCATCGTGCCACCGTGCTGGCCCGCGGCGTGGTCCTGCTCGATCTGCTTCAGATAGGCCTTGTGCCCCCAGTCGCGGTCCTTGGTGGGCACCTTGTTGTCGTACTCGACACCGTGGGTGACCTTCAGATCCGGGTTCTGGGACTCGAAGTGCCTGGCCAGCCAGCGTTCGCAGTTCGGGCCCGCCTGGCAGGGCGCCCGTTCGGTGTAGAGGTCGGTGACATTGCCCTCCCTGCCGCCGAGCAGAGGTTTTCCGATCGAGCGTTCCGAGTGGCTGCGGTTGTAGTCGCTCCGGCCGACCAGGATGAACTCGCCCTTCTCGTCCCGGTACCGGAGCGAGGCGTAGTTCTTGCCGCCGTAGTCCCCCTGGGCGCGCCGGGCCTCCTCCACCGCGCGGGACAGCTCGGTCGGATCGTCGATCTTCTGACTGACGACCTTCTCGTCCTGCTTCTGGTTCCCGGCGTCGTCCTTGTCCGACTTCTTGTACTTCTTCGCGTGGTGCTTCTCGATCTCCTCCTTGGACGGGTCCTTGACCTTGGCCCCGTCCAGCATGGTCTTGAGCGACTCGTCCGGGTCCTTCACATCGACGAGCTTGCCGTCCTTGATCTCCTGGACCCGGCCGTCGTCGTGGATGAAGTACTTCCGCGGCGGCGTCTTCGGCCCGTCACCACCCGCGCCGTTGCCCGTCTTGGGCGGTTCGGCGGCCTTGTCCTTGGCCTTGCCGTCGAAGTCGCCGGCGGTGTTGTGGTCGTTGTCCTTGTGGTGCTTGGCGGTCTTGTTGAGGTTGTCGCCCGCCTGCTTGTACATCTTCTTGGCGGCCTTGCCCATGTCGTCCGACAGGGTCTTGCCGAGCTTCGTCGCGACGTTCTTGAGCGCCTTGACGGTGGGGTCGCTCACTCGAAGCTCACCGCCGACACCCGGGTGCCGAAGACCTGGGCGTGCTGGGCGACCTTCTCGGCCTGCTCGTGCAGCGCCCGGGCGTGCGCCTCCACCGCGGCCGGATTGATCTTGAACGCGGCGCCGACCGAGCCACCGGCGACCGCGGCCTCGGCGGCCTCGAAGACCAGCCCGGACACCGCCTCCGCGACGATCTCGATCAGCGGGTTGAGCGCGGCCTCCACCACCTGGGCGACGATGTACTCCTCCAGCTGGTGCGCCAGGTAGGACATCAGCTTGCGCGCGGCCTGCTGGGCCGCGATGGCGCCGACCTCCGCCAGTCCCGCCGTCGCCACGGCGGCGGCCTGGGCGGCGACGAAGGTGGCGGCCAGGACGATGAGTTCGCCGAGCGCCTCCAGCTTCATCGCGACGATCGCGTCGGCGGCGATGTCCATCGCCTGCGCGACCACGTGCGCGGCCTGGACGACCTCGTTGAAGTGCTTGTCGGACATCAGGGCCCACTTGGCGGCCAGCGCCTGGTAGGACGCGCCCTCGTAGGCTCCGCCGAGCTGATGGATCGTCGCGGTCGAGTCGCCGTGGACCTCTTCGAGGCCCTTGGCGAACTCCTTGATGTGCTCGCCGAATTCGCGGACCTTGTCCTCGTTGACCGCGGGCCAGCGGATGCCGATGAAGCTCAGCAGTGTCGCGACTTCGTCAGGCAGTTCGATAGCCATCGAGAAACCCCCCGTAACCAACAATCCCTCGATTGGATCAAAAGTTTATACAACTAATCATTGGTCCTCCGATGCCCAAGAAGTGCCGATTCTGTAGCGATCCGGAACGTTCCGGACCGAATCGCCCCACATCTCTGGCCGTGCCCCCGATGACTCCCGGTGCGATGCTGGATCGTGGGGCCCGGTCCACGCGGACCCCCGGCGCCGCACCACCCCTCAGCAGAAGGGCCGAGCAGACATGACCGACGTCGCCGCCGAGCAGGCCGCGCAGGCCGACACCGGCTTCGCCCGCCTCGCCATGGTCACCATCGACTGTGCCGACCCGGTCGCACTGGCCGCCTTCTACGGCGAGCTGCTCGGGTGGGAGACCCGGCACGTGGACGAGCAGTTCGCCATCCTGGACAACCCGGAGGGCGGCAGCCCGCTCGGCTTCGGACGGGTCAACGGGTACCGGCCGGAGCCGTGGGTCGAGCCGGACGGCGGCAAGCACTTCCACCTGGACTTCTACGTCGACGACCTGGAGGAGGCCACCGCCCGCGCGCTGGCCCTGGGCGCGACCGAGCCCACGTACCAGCACGGGCGCACGCTCAAGGTGCTGATCGACCCGGCCGGCCACCCGTTCGGTCTAGCGCCCCTGGACGCCTGAGCCCAGCGCCGGAAGGCCCGGGCCCCACGGGCGCCCCGCTCAGCGCGGGAAGGCCCGCTTGGCCCGCCAGGTGGTGTGCTCGCGCGACACCGCGTCCTCCGCCTCGGCCGCCAGCCGGGCCCAGCCCCGCTCGGCGTCCGGCCCCCGCAGGTCGAGGTCGGACAGCTGGTTGCCGACGTTCTCCAATTCCCGCGCCGCCAGCTGGTACGCGGCCGCCAGCGGGCGGAGCTGCTTCAGCTGGGTCCAGGCGATCACCGACGCGGCCGCCGCCGACGTGGCCCCGAAGACGTGCACCTGCAGCGCCCCGGTCGCCTGCGCGACGGCCGCCGCCGCACCGATGATGATCAGCGCCGCGACGGCCAGCCCCCAGGTGACCGCCTGCGACTCGCAGGACTCGGCGCGCGAGCGGTACCACGTCCGCTGCCCCTCCACCCGGGTACGCAGATAGAGCGTCCGGCGCGAGGTCAACGACTCCGCCCGGACCCGCCGCATCTCCGGGGTGATCTCGGCGACCGCGTCCGGCGGCACGATCGCCGGGTCCTCGAAGGCCCGCAGCACGTCCTCCAGCTGGAGCAGATAGACCCGGTCGACGTCCGCCGACTCCGCGTCACCCTCGAACGGCCGGGCCCGCACCGAGTACTTCCAGGCCAGCGTCTTCACCGACTCGGCCGCCGCCCGCGCCTCGTACCACCGCGCCTGCGGGTTGCCCCGGCGCAGCCGGGACCAGAAGTACCCGGCCACCAGGAACGCCACCACCGAGAACAGCGGCGTGATGTCGGCGGCGCCCTTGTCGTCCGGCCCGGGCAGCGAGCCGACGACCGCCGCGACCACCAGCATCGAGATCAGTCCCCGGTACCAGCGCAGCGTCTCCTGCTGGCCGGCGATCGACGCCCGGTCGGCCGCCCGGAACAGCTCCGGCAGCAGTTGTGCCTCGACCCCCGTCGGCGGATCCTGTCGCACCATCGAAACGCTCCCCTCCCCCGTCTCGCCCGGAGTATGCCCCCGGTCAACTCCGCTACACCGAGACCTTCTTGACGCCGCATCTTGCCCCGGTCGCCCTGCAACCCCTATAACCGGTTACATGCCCATGCACTGGAAGCTCGTCATCGACGCCGCCGACCCGCACCGCCAGGCCGCCTTCTGGGGCGCCGCCCTCGACTACACCGTCGAGGACCACAGCACCCTGATCGGCAACCTGCTGTCCGCCGGTGCGATCACCCCGGACCTGATCACCGAGGTCGACGGCCGCCACGCCTGGCTCACCCTCGCCGCCGTCCGCCACCCCGAGGACCCGCACGACCCCACCTCCGGCACCGGGCTCGGCCGCCGCATCCTCTTCCAGCGCGTCCCCGAGCCGAAGCAGGGCAAGAACCGCCTCCACCTCGACCTCCACCCCGGCCCGGACGCCCGCGCCGCCACCGTCACCCGCCTCGAGGCCCTCGGCGCCACCACCCTGCGCGAGGTCGCCGAACCGGGCGGCTCCTGGGTGGTCATGCAGGACCCTGAGGGCAACGAGTACTGCGTCCACTGACACCCGGCGCACCGGCTGCGAACCCGGCCGAACGACGGAGGGCGTGAACCCGACCGGTTCACGCCCTCCGTCCCCGCACGCCGCAGCCGACGCGCGGGCTCCGCTACGACAGCCAGCCCACCTGGGCCGCGCGGGCGCCGGCCTGGAAGCGGCTGCGGGCCTCCAGGCGCTCCATCAGGTCGGTGGCGATGCGGCGGGCGGTGCGGGGGGAGACGCCCAGCCGCTTGGCGATGGCGTCGTCGGTGTGCCCGTCGGCGAGCAGGGCGAGGGCGGTGCGTTCCTGGGCGGTGAGGCCGTTCCGGTCGAGCTGGGCGATGACCCCCAGCGGCTGTGCGCCGGCCCAGACGGTCTCGAACAGCGCGCAGAGCGCGGTCAGCATCCCCTGGCCGGTCAGTACGACGGCGCCGGCCGCGGTGTCGTCGCTGCGCACCGGGATGACGGCGGTCGCCCGGTCGACGACGATCATGCGGGTCGGCAGCTCGGGCACGGTCCGGACCTGGCCGCCGAGGGAGGCCAGCCAGTTCACGTACTCGACGGTGTGCGGACTGTTTCGGACGCTGTCCAGGTAGACGGTGCGCATCCGCACGCCGCGGTCGGCCAGGGCGCGGTTGAGCGGCTTGGCCGCCTCGATGTTCTCCGGCCTCTGGCCGCCGTCCGGCGCGAAGGTCATGATCTCCTCGCGCGCCTCGTTCGAGAAGCGGCTCAGCCGGTCCCGGATCCGGTCCAGGCCGACCAGCTGCTCGACATCGGGCGTGTTCGCCTCCGGCCGCAGGTCGGCGTAGTCGGCGATGAGCTGCGCCGCCGCGGCACGGGAGGCCTCGATCCTGGCCTGCGCGGCGGCCAGCTCGGCCTGCTGCCGCGCCATCAGGATCTCCATCCCGACGTCCGGGGAGACCGCGCGCAGGGAACCGGGCCGCTCGGCGGAGGGGCGCAGCAGGGCCAGCTCGCTCAGGTGGTCCAGGGCGGTCCTGACCTGCGGCTCGGCCAGAGACAGGCGATCGGCCAGCGCGGCCACGCCGTCACCCGGACGGGCCAGCATGGCCCGGTAGACGGACTCCGCGACAGCGTCCAGCCCCAGTGCGGTCAGCATGTCCGTTCCCCCATGACGAATGTGTGTTCGCTGCGCACGCGATCCTTCCACAGGCTCCGAGCCCCCCACCAGGGCGCCCTGTGGACGCTTCCGGCCAGGGCCTGAACTGTCCGTGTTGAACTACTCCACACCGATCGCCCGCTTCAGCACGCTTGACTCCATGTACCTCGTGCACGCCGCCCTGCGGCACCCCGCGCCGGAGGCCGCCCTCCCCCCGGACACCCGCGAACTCCTGTCGGCCCTGGTGCGCCCGGAGGACCGGATCGAGCACCTGGTGCTCCACCGCGACGCCGTGCCCGACCCGGTGCTCGGCCTGTTCCTCCTCACCGACTCGCTCGCCGAGGCCGAGAGACGCGCGGCCGCGTTCTGCCGGACCGCGCTGGAATCGTTCCCGGAGCTCCTGGGCTGGCGGGCCGACCGGGTCGCCGTCCCGCTCGTCACCCCGTTCTACGACCGGCTGCTGGCCGCTTCCGGCACCCCTGACCGGAACGGTCCAGGGCCGTTTCCGTCCACCGGTCAGGCCTTCCACCCGGGCTGAGCTGCGACGAAGCTGGTGTCTGCCGGAAGGGGCCAGGCCCCGGACGGCACCGGAGGAGGCGTCACCGCGGGATGCGGCCTCCGGGACCCAGCCGCTTCGCACCCGAGAGGACCACCCTCATGTTCCGCACCGTCATCGCCAAGGCCGCCGCGGTCACCACCCTCGCTCTCGTCGCGCTGGCCGGACTGGCCGCCACCACCGCGCAGCCCGCCACCGGTGTCGAGGCCCGGCCGATCACCGTCGTCGCCCCGCCGGCCGAGGACCTCATCTGGGGCTGACCCGCCCGGCGCCCGCGAGCGCACCGAGCACATCCTGGCCCAGTCGGCGCGAGCCCCGACCCGATGCGAACCGGCCCAGCGCAGACGATGCGCGTGAACACCCCGCCGGCCCAGGTCGTCGACATCGTCGGCCGCACCGGCCACGCCGACCGGCTCTCCGCCATCCGCGCCCTCGCCCCCGACCGCCTCGCGGACCGGGAGGACGGAAAGCCGAGGGCCCTCCCCGCGGTGCGGAGAGGGCCCGGGACCGACCGGCGTCCGGCCTCAGAGCAGGCCGAGGGCCGGCATCAGGTAGTAGAAGGCGAAGACCGCCGAGACCGCGTACATCGCGACCGGCACCTCCCGGCCCCGGCCGGCGGCGAGGCGCAGCACGCAGAAGGCGATGAAGCCGAAGCCGATGCCGTTGGTGATGCTGTAGGTGAACGGCATCATCACGATGGTCAGGAACGCCGGGATCGCGATCGTGTAGTCGGCCCAGTCGATCTCCTTGATCGAGTTGGCCAGGATCAGGAAGCCGACGGCGACCAGCGCGGGGGTCGCGGCCTGGGCGGGGACCATCTTGGCGAGCGGGGAGAAGAAGAGCGCCACCATGAACAGGGCGCCGGTGACGATCGAGGCGAAGCCGGTGCGGGCGCCCTCGCCGACACCGGCGGTGGACTCGACGAAGCAGGTGTTCGCGGAGGAGGAGGTGGCGCCGCCCGCCGCGGTGGCGATGCCGTCGATCATCAGCACCTTGTTGATGCCCGGCAGGTCGCCCTTCTCGTCCAGCAGGTGGGCCTCGTCGGCCACGCCGAGGATGGTGCCCATCGCGTCGAAGAAGCAGGACATCAGGACGGTGAAGACGAAGAGGACGCCGGTCAGGACGCCGACCTTCTCGAAGCCGCCGAACAGGCTGACCTCGCCGACCAGGCCGAAGTCGGGCTTGGCGACCGGGCTGCCGGGCCAGGCCGGGACGGTCAGGCCCCAGACGCTGTCGGGCAGGTCGGCGAGCTTGTCGATGACGACGGCGACGACGGTCATCACCGCGATGGAGACCAGGATCGCGCCGGGCACCTTGCGGACGATCAGGACCAGGGTCAGCAGCAGGCCGAGCACGAAGACCAGGACCGGCCAGCCGAGCAGGTGGCCGCCGGTACCGAGCTGGAGCGGCACGGTGGTGTGGGCGGCGTCGGGCATCCGGGTGACGAAGCCGGCGTCGACCAGGCCGACCAGGCTGATGAACAGACCGATGCCGATCGCGATGCCCTTGCGCAGGCCGAGCGGGACGGCGTTCATCACCCGCTCGCGCAGGCCGGTGGCGACCAGGATCATGATCGCGAAGCCGGCCAGCACCACCATGCCCATGGCGTCCGGCCAGGTCATCTTCGGCGCGAGCTGGAGGGCCACGATGGTGTTGACGCCGAGGCCGGCGGCCAGGCCGATCGGGACGTTGCCGATCACACCCATGAGCAGTGTGGTCAGACCGGCGGTGAGCGCGGTGGCGGTGACCAGCTGGGTGTTGTCCAGGTGGGCGCCGGTCATGTCGGTGGCGCTGGCCAGGATGATCGGGTTCAGCACCAGGATGTAGGCCATGGTGAAGAAGGTGGCGATGCCGCCGCGGATCTCGCGCGGCAGGGTGGAGCCGCGCTCGCCGATCCGGAAGTAGCGGTCCAGGGCGCCGGTCGGGGGCTTCGGCGCGTCGGGCTGGGCGGGCTCGGGCGACTCGGTGGTCGGCTGGGCCACGGGCATGCTGCGTCCTCTGTGGGGGCGGAGGAGAGGGGGGAGCCGCCCGAGCGACTGTGGCCGGGCGATCCGATCGGACGGGCACGAAGCACGATGTCCTGGGCGTGCCCCGGCCAACCGGAACGACAAGTATGAGTTCCACCATCGCCCGTTCGCTATCTTCGCGCGTAGACCGGGATGGATCGGAACAGCCCCGGACAGTCCGCACAGGGAATCGATCGAACGCCCGCCGCCCCCGTACCCTAGGGCCCATGCCCAAGACGCCATCGCACCCCTCTCCGCCGCCGCTGGAGGCCAATGACGTCGCGATCGTCGGCGGCGGGACGGTGCTCTGGTTCGTGGCGTTCGTCGTCCTGCTCCCCTTCTGGGGGACCCTCTCCGACCACGGCCACGGCAACTGGCCGTGGATCTGCCTGGCCGGCGGCGGCCTCGGCCTGATCGGCCTCTGGTACTGCCGGGCCCGCCGGGACGCGATCGCCCGCAGCCGGGCCGCCGGGGCTGGGGCGACGGGCACCGCGGGAACGGGCCCGACGGGCACCGCGGGAACGGCCGACCGGGCGCCCCGCACGGCCCCGGAGGGGAACGGCGGGGACCCGGCCACCCGGTCGGACTGAATAGTCCTTTAGTAGCACGCATCGGACATAAGGCACCCGTAGAGTCGGTGCCATGACGCAGCCTGCGCAGCCCGCCGAGGACCGGCCGACCGCCGCCCCGGACGCCGGGGAGAAGCCCGACGGCGCCCACCCGCTCGGGCTGCTGCCCGGCCGGCGCGGCGGTCTCACCGCCGCCGAGGTGGCCGACCGGGTCGCCCGGGGTGACGTCAACGACGTACCGGTCCGCTCCAGCCGCTCCACCAAGGAGATCGTCCGGGCCAACGTCTTCACCCGCTTCAACGCGATCATCGGCGTGATGTTCGCGATCATCCTGGTCGTCGGCCCGATCCAGGACGGACTCTTCGGCCTGGTCATCGTCGCCAACACGGCGATCGGCATCATCCAGGAGCTGCGCGCCAAGAAGACCCTGGACAGCCTCGCGCTGATCGGCGAGGCCAGGCCCCAGGTCCGCCGGGACGGCACGGTCCAGCAGATCGCCGTCGGCGAGATCGTGCTGGACGACACCGTGCTGCTGGGCATCGGCGACAAGGTGATCGTCGACGGCGAGGTCACCGAGGCGGACGGTCTGGAGATCGACGAGTCGCTGCTCACCGGCGAGCCCGATTCGGTCCTCAAGCAGCCCGGCGACCAGGTGATGTCCGGCAGCTTCGTGGTGGCCGGCGCGGGCACCTTCACCGCCACCAAGGTCGGCCGCGAGGCGTACGCGGCGCAGCTGGCCGAGGAGGCCAGCCGGTTCACGCTGGTGAAGTCGGAACTGCGCAGCGGCATCGACAGCATCCTGCGGTTCATCACCTGGCTGCTGATCCCGACCGCGGTCGGTCTGATCATCAGCCAGCTGGCGGTGGAGGGCCGCGACTGGCGCGAGGCGGTCCGCCGGATGATCGCCGGGATCGTGCCGATGGTGCCCGAGGGCCTGGTGCTGCTGACCTCGGTGGCCTTCGCGATCGGGGTGATCCGGCTGGGCCGCAAGCAGTGCCTGGTCCAGGAGCTGCCCGCGATCGAGGGCCTGGCCCGGGTGAACACCGTCTGCCTGGACAAGACCGGCACCCTCACCGAGGGCGGCATGGACCTGGTGGACCTGCGGATCCTCGACGCGGACGCGGACGACGGGGACGACGGGGCCACCGACGAGCGCGGCGCGCTGGACGACCGGGGCACCCTCAAGGAGACCGTCGAGCAGGCGCTGGCGGTGATGGCCGGGGCCGACGCCCGACCCAACGCGTCCATGCAGGCCGTCATCGACGCCTACGGCGACGGCCGGGACGCCGCGGTTCACGGCCCCCAGCCTCCGGACGCCCAGCACCCGGACGGCCGGCACCCCGACGGCGGGCACCTGAACGGCGACGGCCCGGAGTCCGGCCGGGGAGCCCCCGGGGCCCGGGGCGGCTGGCGGGTGATCGAGGCGATGCCGTTCTCCTCCGCCCGCAAGTGGAGCGGCGTCCAACTGCTGGAGCCGCGCGGCGGCGAGGCCAGCTGGCTGCTCGGCGCGCCCGACGTCCTGCTGCCGGCCGGCCACCCGGCGCTGGCCGAGGTCGACGAGCTGGGCGCCCAGGGCCTGCGGGTCCTGCTGCTCGGCCGCACGCCCGTCCCGCTGGACGCCCCGGACCCGGCCGCCGGGCTGCGCCCGCTCGCCCTGGTGGTGCTCCAGCAGCGGCTGCGCGAGGACGCCGCCGACACCCTGCGCTACTTCGAGAGCCAGCAGGTCGAGGCGAAGGTGATCTCCGGCGACGCGGCCGTCTCGGTCGGCGCGGTCGCCGCCCACCTCGGACTGCCCGGCGCCGACCACCCGGTGGACGCCCGCACCCTGCCCGGCGAGCCGGAGGCGCTGGCCGACCTCGCCGAGCGCACCACCGTCTTCGGCCGGGTCACCCCGCAGCAGAAGCGCGAGCTGGTCGGCGCGCTGCAGTCGCGCGGGCACACCGTGGCGATGACCGGCGACGGCGTCAACGACGTGCTGGCGCTCAAGGACGCGGACATCGGCGTGGCGATGGGCAGCGGCAGCGACGCGACCAAGGCGGTCGCCCAGATCGTGCTGCTGAACAACTCCTTCGCGGTGATGCCCTCGGTGGTCGCCGAGGGCCGCCGGGTGATCGGCAACATCGAGCGGGTGGCCGGGCTGTTCCTGGTCAAGACGGTCTACTCGGTGCTGCTGGCACTACTGGTGATCTTCACCCACTCGCCGTACCCGTTCCTGCCCCGGCACTCCACCGTGCTGTCCACCCTGACGATCGGTGTGCCGGCCTTCTTCCTGGCGCTCGCGCCCAACAACGAACGGGCCCGCACCGGTTTCGTGCGCCGGGTGCTGCGGCTGGCGATCCCGGGCGGCATCATCGCCGGCACGGCGACCTTCACCGCGTACGCGCTGGCCCGGGCCAACCACGCCACCGACCTCGAGTCGGACACCAGCGTGGCCACCCTGACGCTGTTCCTGGTCGCCATCTGGGTGCTGGCGATCGTCGCCCGCCCGTACAACTGGTGGCGGGTGCTGCTGATCGCCACCATGTGCGGCTGCTTCGCGCTGGTGATGACCGTGCCGTGGCTCTCCGACTTCTTCCAGCTCTCGCTGTCCGGCACCCGGGACCCGTGGATCGGGGTGGCCATCGCGGTGACCGCCGGGCTGGTGCTGGAAGTGGTCTGGCGGATCATGCGGCGCCGGCTCGATGATTGAGCCACGAACCGGAGGGGTTCGGACGACGGGGGGTACCGCGATGGGGCGCAGGGGCGGGGAGCTGGAGGCCTTCGCGGCCTTCCTGGGCGGACTGCTGGCCACCGGGCTGCTGGCCGGGGTGATGGTGGGGGCCGGCGCGCTCGCGCACATCGAACCGGGCCCGCTGCTGACCAAGGCGGTGGCGGCGGTGCTCACCGCCACCTGGGTGCTGAGCACGCTCGCGCTCTACCTGCGGATGATCGCCCGCGGCCGGACCCGCTCCGGCTCCCGTTCCTGACCGACGGGATCCGGACGCTCCGACACCCGGCGGGCAGAGGCCGGAAGCGCCGGAGCCGGAGCCGGACCCGCCGGCGAGGGCGGCTCCGGCTCCGGCGCCCCGTCAGCCCTCGAAGTCCCGGGCCGCGGACAGCTCGTAGGCCCGGTCCGGCTCGCTCAGCGCGGCCAGCACCTCGAACCGGCGGTGCCACTGCCCCACCGACCAGGCCAGGCCCGCGGCCAGACCCTCCGGGGTGGCCGCGTGCAGCAGCCCGGGCACCGGCGGCAGCTCGAACTCGTCGTCCTCGTCGGCCTCCTCGGCCGTCTCCGGGTCGTACGGCGCCTCCGGGGTGTCCGCCGCGCCGTCCCAACGCCAGTCGACGGCCGCCTCCTCCCCGTCCGGGCCGACCACCAGCAGCTCCTCGTGCTCCTCGTACGCCACCGGGCAGCCGGGCAGCAGCTCCCGCACCACCGCCGGCACCCGGTGCAGTGCGCCCTGGGAGAGCACCCGACCGCCGGCCACCTCGCTGGCCAGCGAGACGTGCAGCCGCTCGGCGAGCTCCGCGGCCAGCTCCGGGGCGACCGGCAGCAGCGGGTGGTCGTGCAGCAGCTCGACCAGGTCGGGGGCGTCCGCGACGACCGCCTCGGTGGCGTCCACCACCACGGTCCGGTCCGGCCGCCGCCCGGTGGCGCGGTCCATCGGCGGGACCGCCCTGACCACGTCCAGCGCTTCGAGCCGGTCCGCGCCGACCCGGGCCAGCGCGCTGTGGATGCCGTGCAGCTGGCGGTGCCCGATCTCGGCGTCCGGGTCGGTCAGCCGGTCCAGCACCTCGTCGGGACCGTGCGGCTCGGCGAGCAGCGCGGCCAGCGTGGTGCGCACGCCCAGCGCGTGCAGGAACTGCTCGTCCAGGGTGGTGCGGGCCTCGTCGTAGAGGCCGCGCAGCAGCGGGTCCGCGCCGGCCGCGCGCAGCCCGGCGGGCTCGCGGCCGTCCAGCACCGGGTGGTCGCGCAGCCACCAGGCGGTGTACGGCGGCAGGTCGGTGTACGAGCCGTCCGGCAGCAGGGTGCGGACGGGGGTGACCACGGCGTCCCGGTACGGCGGGCGGGCCAGCGTGGCCAGCGCCTGCGGCCAGGCGTCGTCGTCCACCAGGTCGAGGTCCCGGACGGCGAGCAGCTCGGCGGCGACCGGCGGGACGCCGATCGCGTCTCCGCCATCGGCGTGCAGCGCCTCCAGCGCATCCTCGGCCCAGTCGGCCAGGCCGTCCGGGGCCTCGTCGATCAGCCCGGTGGGGTGGCCGCCGGCCGCCCGGTCGGCGGGCGCGGTCGGGTCGAGCCGCTCCAGGTCGTCCGGGTCGAGCACCACGTCCTCGGCCCGGACCAGCACGAAGTCGGCGAGCACACCGACCGAGCCGAGCACCTCGGGGCCCCAGCGCTCCAGCAGCTCGTCGTCCACCCAGGCCGCGTCGTCCTCGCGTGCCAGCGCGGCGAACGGGCTTTCGGGAAGCAGGAGTTCACCGGCCCGGGCGGGCTCGCCCTCGTCGTCGAGCAGGGCCAGCCGGGCCAGCCACGGGTGCTCGCCGGGGGCCGGGGCAGCCGCCCGGACGAGCGCCAGGACGGCCTCGGCGAGGTCGGCGGCGGCGTCCGGGTCGTCCTCGGCCAGCTCGTAGGAGCGCAGCACGGCGGCCCGCACCTCGGGCGTGTCCAGCACCCCGGCGGGGGTGGCCGCGCCCGCGCCCAGCTTGGCCAGCAGCGGGTGGGAGGCCTCCGGGTGGGCGAGCCGCAGGTCGAGCACCGCGAGCGCGTCGGCCAGCGCCTCCGGGTAGCCGGGGAAGGCGGCCCAGTCGGCGTCGTCGGAGGGCAGCAGGACCCGGCGCGGCCCGGTGACCGTCCGCCCGTCGGCGAGCGGGACCGGCAGCGCGCCGAGCGCCTCCGGGTCGGCGCCGCCGAGCGCCGCGTACAGGTTGCGCCACCAGGCCGGCTCCCGGTCCAGGCCGCCCAACTGGTCGACCACCTCGGCGAGCGGGACCCGGCGCACGTTCAGCACCCGCAGCTCGGTGCGGCGTTCCAGACCGGCCGGCAGCAGGCCGGGGAAGATCGGCGCCAGCGCCTCGACCACCGAGCCGTCCGCGCCCTCCAGCAGCGTGGCGTCCCGGGGCCGCAGCGCCGGGGTGCCGTCCTCGACCGGCGCCGGGTGCGGCAGGAACGGCGTCCCGGGCAGCCGGGAGAGCACGGCGGCGCGCAGCGCGTTGTCCAGCGCGCCCCGGCCGAGCGGCCCGGGCACCAGGCCGAGCGAGCCGAGGTCGCCGCCGCGGGCGCGCAGCAGCTCGGCGTAGGCGTCGGCGGCCCGCTCGGTGACGAAGTCGGCGAGCGGGCCGGGGGCGACGTGCCGACGGGTGGAGTCCAGCGGGTAGGAGGCGATCAGCAGCGCGGGCAGGTCGAGCGGCTCGTCGCTCGGGGTGGGCGCGTGCAGCACCGGGGCGATCGCCGGAGGCTGCGGGTCGCCCCCGGCGGAGACCGGTACCGCCCAGGTCACCGTCCAGTGCGGGCGGGTGCGCTCCTCGGTGGGCCGGTCGGCGAGCAGCTCGACGTCGAGCGGCCCGGCCGCCCCGACGGTCTGCCAGACGGTGCTCCGCAGCTGCCCGTCGGCGTCGTCGGTGATGGTGACCTCGCTGATCTCCGCCCCGGTGACCCCGCCGGCCGGCGCCGGGAGGGCCCCGTCCGGACGCGGCTCGGCGGCCGAACGGGTCAGGGTGCGGGTGCCGTCCGCGGTCTCCACCACGACCTCGGCCAGGCCGGGCAGGGTGAGCAGCAGCGCGTCGTCGATGCCGGCCAGCAGCCGGCGGGTGAGGTCCTCGGCGGCCGCGTCGCGCAGCGGCAGCACCACCACCGTGTCGTACCCGTCGGGCGCGAGACCCTCGGCGGCGAACGGCAGCCGCAGCAGCGGCACATGGCCGTCCCGGCGGCGGAGCTCCTCGTCGAGGGCGGGCTGCGCCTCGGCCAGCGACCTGGCCTCGTCGAGCGACCAGCGCACACCGCCGCCCGCGCCGAGCACGGCGGGCTCGTCGGTGACCGCGAGGACGGCGGCGAAGCCGACCCCGAACCGGCCGACGGTGCTGTCCCGGTCGCCGCGCTTGGAGGAGGCGCGCAGGGTGGAGAGCGATTCGACGGCCGCCGCGTCCAGCGGCGCACCGGTGTTCGCGGCGGCCAGCACGCCGTCCGCCAGGGTGAGCCGGAGCCGGCCCGGGCCGTGCCCGGCCCGGACGGCGGCGTCGGCGGCGTTCTGCGCCAGCTCGACGACCAGCCGGTCGCGGTAGCCGCCGAGGGCGAGCTCCTCCTCGGCGTTGGCGTCCTCCCGGAACCTGGCCGGGGAGGCGGCCCAGGCGTCCAGCACCCGGCGGCGCAGTCCGGCACTGCCGAAGGGGTCCGCGAGGCGCTCGTCCGTGCCGCTGCCGAGAATCCGAGGTTCCACTGGACCTGCCGCCTTCCGCCGCCCTGTTGTGCCCTACGGGGGGCATTCTTCCCTGCCGCGGGGACAGTCCCGGACACACCCCCGGAGCGGGCGGTCCGCCCGGACGGCGGCAGGGACGACGGCGGCCCGCCCCACGGGGTGGGACGGGCCGCCGGACGACGACGATTCCTAGGAGTGGCCGAGCTCCTCGGTGGGGGCGTCCGGCTCGACCGAGCCGGAGAGCCGGTCGGGGTGCAGCGTCAGCGGCTCGACCACCAGCTCGTCCAGGATCAGCGCGGCCGGCGCCGGCGGGGCCGGGATGACGGCCGCCTCGGAGTGCCCGCCGCAGCCGTAGGCGAAGGAGACGATCTGGCCGTCCGCCGGACCGAACTCGTTGCCGCAGACCCCGAAGGCCTGGCCCAGCGAGCCGCCGATGGGGATCAGGAAGCCGCAGCTGACGCAGCAGGCCGGGGCGGACTGCGCCATCGGCGTCTGCGCGCCGTGGGCCTTCTCCCAGCGGTCGGCGGCCAGGTGCAGACCGAGTCGGGACAGCACCCGGCTGCGGCCCAGGCCCAGTTCGTCGGCGACGGCGCTGATCTGGGCCCGGACCGGGGCCGGCTGGACCTCCGGGTCGTCGCTGACCAGCACGTCCTCCTGGGCGGCCTGGGCCAGCGCGGAGTTCGGCGCGGGCTCGTCCTCGCCGGTCCAGCCCGGCTCCAGACGCACGTCGTCGGCGTCGGTGGGGAGCAGGTCGCCGGGGCCCATGTCGCCCGGGCGCAGCCGCTCGCTCCACGGCACCCACTGCGGGGCCAGGACGGCGTCGGGCCCCGGCAGCAGGACGACCTCGTCCAGCGTCACGTTCTTGGCCCTCGGGGCCCGCGCCACCGTGACCGCCCAGTGCCAGCCGCGGTAGGCCGCGTCCAGGCACTCGAAGGTGTGGGTCACGACACGGTCGGTCTCGGCCTGGACGCCCAGGTGCCCCCCGACGGTCTCGGCACCGACAGCGTCCTCGGCGGCCTGGCGGGCGAGTTCGACGGCCTCGGCACAGAGCCGATCAGGGGTACGGCTTCGCATCGCTGCACTCACGGCGTCGATTCTCTCCCATTTCTTCTGTCGCCCACGGCGAGTTGCCTTTTCCGTCGCGGCTCGGATTCCCTCGTCCATTCTGCGCGACTGCGGCCTGCCGCGGATACCGGCCGCGCCGCTGGTCCGATCCGCCGGCACCGGTCGGGCACTCGGGCGGACTCTGGGCAGGCTACCCGCCGGTCGGCCGCCGGGCACAGTCCGGGGCGCTCCGGAGTGGATCCGGGGCGTCCGGGACGGGAACGGCGGCCCCCGCTCGCGCGGCGCGGAGCGGAATCCCGCGTCGTCCTCCCGAATCTGGGGCAGGATGGGCATGTGGCGGACGAGAAACCGTCGCAGCACGCACTGCACGCCTCGCAGGCCGGCAGCCCCGACGAAGCGAACGCCGTGCCGCGACAGCAGTCTCCGGTCCACGCTGCGGGTGAACCGCAGTCGGTGGACCCCTCGTCACTGCCCGCTGCGCCGCCGACCGGCGCCCCCGCGGACGGACCGGACGACCGGGCCGAGCCGGAGGAGCAGCACGAGCAGGAGGAGCAGGCCCACCGGGACGGGCCGGACGACGGTGACGGTGACGGCGAGGAGCCGCGCCGGCACTTCCTGGTCCGCACCGCCTCCGCCGCCGGCTCCCGGACCGGCAAGGTCGTGCACGGCACCGGCCGCCGGATCCGCCGGGCCACCGCCGCCGAGGGCGCCGGCGAGTCCGGCCTGGCCAAGCTGATCGAGCTGCACGCCCTGAACGCCTTCGGGGACATGCTCATCACCGTGGCGCTCGCCTCCACGATCTTCTTCTCGGTGCCGACCGGCGAGGCCCGCGGCCGGGTGGCGCTCTACCTCCTCGTCACCATGGCGCCGTTCGCCCTGCTGGCCCCGGTGATCGGCCCGCTGCTGGACCGGCTGCCGCACGGCCGCCGGGCCGCCATGGCGATGTCGATGCTGGCCCGCGCGGTGCTCGCCTGGACCATGGCCGGCGTGGTGACCGGCGGCGGGCTGGCGCTCTACCCGGAGGCACTCGGCGTCCTGGTCGCGTCCAAGGCGTACGGGGTGGTGCGCAGCGTCGTGGTGCCCCGGCTGCTGCCCAGCCGGCTGTCGCTGGTGAAGGCGAACTCCCGGGTCACCCTGGCCGGGCTGCTGGCCACCATCGTCGCGGGCGGCGTGGGCGGGCTGCTGCACCTGATCGGTCCCGGCTGGCCGCTGCGCGGCGCCTTCCTGGTCTTCGTGGCCGGCACCCTGATGGCCTTCCACCTGCCGCACACGGTGGACTCGGCCAAGGGCGAGCAGCGGGCCGTGCTGCACGCCGAGGAGCACCCGCCGGGCCACCACGGCGTCCTGCACGGCCGGAACGCCCCCGCGCCGGAGCCGGCCGCGGGGCAGCGGCCCAAGGCCTCGCTGCGCACCGTCGGACCCTCGGTGATCCTGGCGCTGCGGGCGATGGCGGCGATGCGCTGGCTGGTCGGCTTCCTGGTGATGTTCCTGGCGTTCCTGCTCCGTGAGGAGCCGATCGGCGGCCTGCAGCCGACCCTGGCACTCGGCCTGGTGGCGCTGGCCGCGGGGACGGGCAACGCGATCGGTTCGGCGCTCGGGTCCTGGCTGCGCCCCCGCAGCCCGGAGATGACGGTCACCGCGATGCTGCTGCTGGCCGGCTGCGCCACCGCCGCCGCCGCGCTCTGGTACAGCACCGTCACCGTGGTGACGGTGGCCGCGGCGGCCGGGATGGCGGCCTCGCTGGGCAAGCTGTCGCTGGACGCGCTGATCCAGCGGGACGTGCCCGAGGCGGTGCGGACCTCGGCCTTCGCCCGTTCGGAGACCCTGCTCCAGATGTCCTGGGTGGCGGGCGGCGCGGTCGGCATCCTGCTGCCGCTGAACGGCGCGCTGGGCCTCACGGTGGCCGCCGCCGTGGTCGGCGCGGTGCTGCTGTGGACGCTCCGCTCGCTCCTGCGGGTGGGTGTGCGCCACCGCCCCGCCGCGCCCCGGGTGGCGTGAGCGGCCGCCCCCGGCGGCCCGCCCCTGGGCACAACACGCGGTTGCCGACCCCCGCGTAGCGTGATCGCGAAAGCCCGGTAGCCTCTGACGCATGAGCCTCAGCACCCGCGTCATCGCCGGCCTCGGCGCCGTCGTCGTCATCGCCGCCGGCACGGTCGGCGGGTCCATCGCCTTCGCGTCCGACCAGCACGAGATCAGCGACCACCGCGTCACGCTGGTCGTCGGGAACTCCTCGACGGTCAAGGACCCCTTCTGCTTCAACGAGGGCAAGCCGCTGACCGAGCAGCAGCAGGAGGAGTGCCAGGACAAGGCCGGCAAGGCTCTGGACGAGGGCACCCTCCCCAAGTCCGACGTCACCATGAGCGACCGGATCGGCATCGGCGTGAGCCCCGAGGTGGCCGACCGCGGCTGGTGGGCCAACACCAACGGCGGCCAGCAGGCGCAGGGCGGCCGGTTCATCCTGGCCACGGCGGCCACGGACGCCACCTACTCGGGCTCGGTGCCCGCGAGCAAGGCGCTCAACTCCTCCGGCAAGACCCTGATCACCGTGGTCGAGAGCGACCCGAAGCAGCCGGACGCGATCTACGGCGTGTGGTACTTCCAGCTGAACACCCAGGACAGCTGACGGTCGACCGGTGACGGTACGACTTCCCGACGAGCAGTCGGGCCCCGCGCGGGCCCGGCTGCTCGTCGTCGTCGCGGTGCCGGCCGAGGCCGAGGCGGTGCTGCGCGGCCTCGGCGGCGTCCCCCGGCGGGTGCCGCTGCCCGGCGGCGCGCTGGACCGGGTCGCGCACCCCTCCGGCGCGACGGTGGACGTGCTGGCCGGCGGGGTCGGCCCGGGTGCCGCGGCGGCGGCCGCCGCCACCGCGCTCGCGACACTCTCAGCACTGACCGCCGACCGGTACGACCTGGTGGTCTCGGCCGGGATCGCCGGGGGCTTCGCCCCGCGGGCGCCGATCGGCACCACCGTGCTCGCCGACGCGATCGTCGCCGCCGACCTGGGCGCCGAGACGCCGGAAGGCTTCGCCGACGTCACCGAGCTGGGCTTCGGGACCGTCCGGCACACCCCGGCGCCGGCCACCGTGGCCCTGGTCGCCGAGGCCCTGCGGGCCGCCGGGGTGGACACCCTGGCCACCGGTACCGTGCTGACCGTCTCCACCGTGACCGGCAGCGCCGGGCGCGCCGCCGCCCTGACCGCCCGCCATCCGGACGCGGTGGCCGAGGCGATGGAGGGCTTCGGGGTCGCCGAGGCCGCCGCCCGGCACGGGGTGCCGGCGTTCGAGCTGCGCACCGTCTCCAACCCGGTGGGCCCGCGCGACCGGTCCGCCTGGCGGATCGGCGAGGCCTTCGGCGCGCTGGAGCGGGCCTTCGCCGCCCTGCCCTGCCCGGCCCTGGTCCCGCCCCCGCCCGGCCCACCGGCGCCGGCGGCGGCACCGCAGGCCGCCGGGCCACCGCAGTCCCACCGGGCCGATCCGCCCGGACCGCGCCGAGCGCCCAAGGAGGCCGGCCGTGGCTGAACGGCTGAGCATCGCCTACTCGCCCTGCCCCAACGACACCTTCGTCTTCCACGCCTGGTCGCACGGCCTGGTCCCGGGCGCGGACGCCCCCGAGGTCACCTTCGCCGACATCGACGTCACCAACGGCCTGGCCGAGCGCGGCGAGCTGGACGTCCTCAAGGTCAGCTACGCCGCGCTGCCCTGGGTGCTGGACGAGTACACCCTGCTGCCCTGCGGCGGGGCGCTCGGGCGCGGCTGCGGCCCGCTGGTGCTCACCCGCCCGGACAGCGGGGACGACCTGAGCGGGAAGACCGTCGCCGTCCCCTCCGAGCGGTCCACCGCCTATCTGCTGTTCCGGCTGTGGGCGGCGAAGGCGGTACCGGGCGGCCTGGGCCGGATCGTGGTGCTGCCGTTCCACGAGATCATGCCCGCCGTGCGGGACGGCCGGGTGGACGCCGGCCTGGTCATCCACGAGGCCCGGTTCACCTACCGGAACTACGGTCTGCGCAGCCTGGCCGACATGGGCGAGGCCTGGGAGCGGGAGACCGGCCTGCCGATCCCGCTCGGCGCCATCATCGCCCGGCGCTCGCTCGGCGCGGAGCGGCTGCGGGCGCTCACCGAGGCGATCCGCGCCTCCGTCCGACAGGCCTGGGACGACCCGGAGGCCAGCCGCCGGTACGTGCTGGAGCACGCCCAGGAGATGGACCCGGACGTCGCCGACCAGCACATCGCCCTCTACGTCAACGAGTTCACCGCGGAGCTCGGCGAGGAGGGGCACGCGGCCGTCCGCGCGCTGCTCGCCCGGGCCGCCGCGGAGGGCCTGGTCCCCCCGCTCGGCCCGGGTGCGCTGGACTTCTGAGCACCGGCCGCCCGGCCGTCACCGGTCGGGCGGCGGACTCATACGTCGAACTGCTCGGCGACCGCGCGCAGCAGGACGGCGAGCTTCTGCCCGGCCGGCTTGGCCGGGTAGCGGCCGTGCTGGAGCCCGGGCAGCACCGCGTCCATCATCGTGATGAGGTCCTGGACCAGTGCCGCCATGTCGTCCGGGCTCTTGCGCTGGGCGGCGGCCACCGAGGGCAGCGCCTCCAGCAGCTGGACCTGCATCGCCTGGTCGCCGCGGTGTCCGGCGACCACGCCGAACTCGACCCGCTGCCCCGGCTTCAGTGACGTGATTCCGGCGGGCAGCGCCTTGGTGTGGACGAAGACATCGCCGCCGTCGTCGCGCGACAGGAAGCCGAAGCCCTTCGTCTCGTTGAACCACTTGACCTGGCCGGTGGGCATCTCGAACAGTCCTCGATGTGGGTATGAGGGATCCCGGCCCTGGCCGGGGTCACTGGGTGGTGGGAGAGCGGGCCGACCCTGGGGGACGCGCCCTGCGGGGCGCGCACGATCAGCACACTGTAAGGAGCAGACTAACGGTCCGTCACTGTCTCATCCGCGTTCCGCGAAAGTTCCGTACGGAGCCCCGACGGCCACGCGCGACCCGGAATCGGCATGACCCGGGCGCGACTCGACGCTGTCCACTGGCTCACACCTCCGGTCGGAGAGAACGGGGCGCACTGATCGCACCCCTCGGCACAGCCTGCATACCCCCGCCCAGCAGGGATCAAAACTCCCAGCGCCCGGAAAACTGCGCAACGTGACGGGACCGCTCGCCCGCGAAGCGGTTCCGGGGCCGCCCCGGCGGTACCGCGGCGGCCCGCACCCCGGGCGGCTCTGCGAGACTGGGACGGCCGCCGGACCCGCCGCCGCGGCCGAACCCCGCCGCAGAGGAGCAAGCCCCGTGAGCAGCGCGAGCAGCGTCAGCAGCCAGAGCGCCGACCGAGGCGAGGTCTACGTCAAGGTCGGCACGATCGTCTTCGGACTCGGCGCGCTCGCCACCCTGGTGACCTTCGTCCCGCTGTTCCTGCACCTGACGCCGCTGCCGTCGGCCGCCTACTGGCTGAGCATGCTGATGCCGCTCGGCTTCCTGCTCGCCCTGACCGGTCTGCTGCTCTCCGCGCGCGCCCAGCGGCGCCGGGTCCGCGCCGGGGCCTGACGGCGCCGCCGCAGGGCGTCGGCACGGGCCTCAGCGGGCGGCCAGATGCCCGTCGAGCCAGGCCGGGAAGCCGGTGAGATCGGGCAGCACCACGTCCGCGCCGGCCGCCAGCAGCTCCTCCGCGCTGTACGGGCCGGTCGCCACGGCCACCGCCACCGCGTCCGCGTGCTTGGCGCCCCGGATGTCGCCGAGGTGGTCGCCGACGTAGACGGTCGCGCCGTGCTCGCGCAGGGCCACACCCTTGGTCTCCGCCCACAGGTCGCCGACCAGCGCGTCCGCGCGCAGACCCGCGTGCTCCAGGTGGAGCCGGGCGTTCGGCTCGTACTTGCCGGTGATGACCGCGACCCGGCCGCCGTGGGCGCGGACCGCGTCCAGTGCGGCGTGCGCGCCCGGCAGGGCGACCGTCGGCGCGAAGGCGTGGTCCCGGTAGAGCGTGCGGTAGCGGTGGGCGACCGCGTCCAGGTCCTCCGCCGGGAACCAGTTGCGCAGCTCGTCGAGGAGCGGCGGCCCGAGCCGGGTGACCACCAGGTCGGCGTCGATGGCGGTGCCGGTCTCGGCGGACAGCGCCACATAGGTGGCCCTGACCCCGGGCCGGGTGTCGAGCAGCGTCATGTCGAGGTCGAAACCCACGGTCAGCGGGACGTCCGAGGTCACAGGCATGCCGTCAGGCTATCCAACCGGCCTGGACGGCAGGTCGGCGGGCAGGTTGTCGGGCGGCTTGGCAGGCAGGTTGTCGGACGGGTTGTCGGACAGGGGGATTTGCCCGGGCTTCGACGCGGAACTTAGGTTTGCCTGAGCTATCTGCGAGAGAGAGCCATGACCGACACCACCGCACCCGGAAGAGCCCGGCTGCTGCGCCGCCGAATACTGTGGCTCGCCGCCGCGCTGGCCCTGCTGGCCGGTGCGGTGCTGCTGAGCCTGGCGGTCGGCAGCCGCACCGTCCCGTTCGGCGACACCGTCGACGCCCTGCTGCACGGCGGGGACACCACCAACGCCGTGGTGATCCGCGAGCTGCGGCTGCCGCGCACGATCGTGGGCCTCGCGGTGGGCGCGGCGCTCGGCCTCGCCGGCACCGTCATGCAGGGCATCACCCGCAACCCGATCGCCGACCCCGGCATCCTGGGCGTCAGCCAGGGCGCGGCGGCCGGCGTGGTGGTGGCGATCTCCGTGTTCGGGATCTCCACGCTCACCGGGTACGTCTGGTTCGGCTTCGCCGGCGCGGTGCTCGCCACCGTGCTGGTGTACGGGCTCGCCGGGCGCGGCCGGGGCGGGACCGCGCCGGTCAAGCTGGCGCTGGCCGGCGCGGCGATCTCCGCGTTCATCGCCTCCCTCAACACCCTGGTACTCACCACCGACGCGGCCGCCATGGACCAGTTCCGGTTCTGGCACGTCGGCTCGCTCTCCGGGCGGGACGCGGACGTCGCCCGGCAGCTGCTGCCGTTCCTGGCCGTCGGCACGGTGCTGGTCCTGTCGGTGGCGCGCGGGCTGGACGCGCTGGCGCTCGGCGACGACACCGCCAAGGGCCTCGGCGCGCGGACCGGACCGGTCCGGGCGGTCGGCGCGCTCGGCGCCACCGTGCTGACCGGGTCGGCGGTCGCGGCGGCCGGGCCGGTCGCCTTCGTCGGCCTGGCGGTGCCGCACGCCGCGCGCGCGGTGGCCGGGGCGGACCACCGCTGGGTGCTGGCCCTCTCGGCTGTGCTCGGCCCCGCGCTGCTGCTGCTCGCCGACACCCTCGGCCGGGTGCTCTTCCCGCCCTCCGAGGTACCGGCCGGGGTGATGACCGCCCTGGTCGGCGTCCCGGTGCTGGTCGCGCTGGTCCGGCGGCGGAAGGTGGTGGCGGCATGAGCACCGTCGCCCTGCGCGGCTACACCGTGCTGCGGGCCGGACCGGCCTCCTTCCTGCTGCACCGGCGCTCGGCGCTCGCCGCGCTCGGCCTGCTGGTCGTGCTGGCCGCCACCGTCGTCGCCTCGCTCTGCCTGGGCGAGTCCACCGTGGCGCCCGGCGAGGTGCTGAAGGTGGTGCTCGGGCAGCCGAGCCCGCACGAGCTGGTGGTCGGCGAGTTCCGGCTGCCCCGGGTGGTGGTCGGGCTGCTGGCCGGCACCGCGCTCGGGCTGGCCGGGGCGCTGATCCAGACCGTCGCCCGCAATCCGCTGGCCAGCCCGGACGTGGTCGGTGTCTCCTGGGGCGCCACCGCCACCGTGGTCGGCCTGCTGGCCTACGGCGTGGTCGACTCCACCGGCCAGGTGCCGTACGCGGCCGTCGCGGGCGGGCTGGCGGCCGGGCTGCTGGTGTACCTGCTGGCCTGGCGGCGCGGGCTGCACGCCCAGCGCTTCGTGCTGATCGGCATCGGCGTCTCGGTCGCGCTCTCCTCCCTGACCTCGGTGTTCCTGACCAAGGGCGACGGCTTCCAGGCGCAGGCCGCCAAGGTGTGGATGACCGGCAGCCTGAACGGCTCCGGGTACGACCAGGCCGGCTGGCTCGCCTGGGTGCTGCTGGCCGCCGTGCCGGTGGCGCTGTGGGCGGCGCGGGCCCAGCGCTCGATCTCCTTCGACGACGCCACTGCCGTCGGCCTGGGGCTGCGGCTGGACCGGATCCGGCTCGGCATGGCGCTGCTCGGCGTGGTGCTCGCCTCCTGCGCGGCGGGCGCGGCCGGGCCGGTGGACTTCGTCGCGCTGATGGCCCCGCAGATCGCCGTGCGGCTGGCCCGGTCGGCGCAGATCCCGCTGTTCTGCTCGGCGCTCACCGGCGCACTGGTCGTGGTGCTCGCCGACCTGCTGGCCCGTCGGCTGCTGGCGCCCGTCGAGCTGCCGGTCGGTGTGGTGACCGGACTGGTCGGCGCGCCGTACCTGATGTGGCTGCTGATCCGCTCCCGCCGTGGAGGTTCCTGAGTCGTGGAGGTCCCGATGCTGCCCGACACCGAGTCCGCCGATCCCGTGAAGCGGGTGTCCCACCGCCTGGAGGCGCGGGACCTGACCCTCGCCTACGAGGCCCGCACCGTCGCCGAGGGGCTCGACCTGCGGATTCCGGACGGCCGGGTGACCGTGATCGTCGGCCCGAACGCCTGCGGCAAGTCCACCCTGCTGCGCGCGCTGGGGCGGCTGCTGAAGCCGGTCCGCGGCGCGGTGCTGCTGGACGGCGAGGAGCTGGCCCGCGTCCCGACCAAGCGGATCGCCCGCCGGATCGGGCTGCTGCCGCAGTCGCCGTCCGCCCCCGAGGGCATCGCGGTCGCCGACCTGGTGTCGCGCGGCCGCCAGCCGCACCAGAGCTGGTGGCAGCAGTGGTCGGCGGAGGACGAGGCCGCGGTCGCCGAGGCGCTGGAGCGCACCTCGACCGCCGAACTGGCCGAACGCGGCGTGGACGAGCTGTCCGGCGGGCAGCGGCAGCGGGTCTGGATCGCCATGGCGCTCGCCCAGGGCACGGACATCCTGCTGCTGGACGAGCCGACCACCTTCCTGGACATCGCGCACCAGGTGGAGGTGCTGGACCTGGTCCGCCGGCTGAACGTGGAACGCGGCCGGACGGTCGTCGCGGTGCTGCACGACCTCAACCAGGCGGCCCGGTACGCCGACCACCTGGTGGCGATGAAGGACGGGCGGATCGTCGCCCAGGGACCGCCGGCCGAGGTGGTCACGGCGGAGCTGGTGCGCGAGGTGTTCGGGCTGGAGTCGGTGGTGGTGCCGGACCCGGTGACCGGCACCCCGCTGGTGGTGCCGGGCGCGCCATGGGCGGCCACCGTGGACGCATAGCCACTTTTTACGCACCAATTCGGACATAATCGACGCGCTGCCGTGTCCTTCCGCCCGTCTGCGCTGTCCGAGCCGCCCGAGGTGCCGATGCCCCCGATCCCCCGCCGCACCCTGCTGACCGCGCTGCTCGGCGGGCTCGGGGGCGCCGCGCTCACCGGCTGCACCGGCCGGCCCGCCGCACCCCCGCCGATGGACCTCGCGGCCGCCGCCGAGGCCCCCTCCCCCACCCCGCCGCCGAGCGTCACCGTGGCCACCGCCACCGGCCCGGTCACCGTGCCCGGGGCGCCCGCGCGGGTCGTCGTCCTGGACACCGCCGAACTGGACTCCGCGCTCACCCTCGGCATCACCCCGGTCGGCGCGGCCCGGGCGGCGGCGGACCGGGCCCTCCCCGACTACTGGCCCGCCTCCCGGCTCGCCCCGATCGCGTACGTCGGGCCGATCGGCGCCCCGGACCTCGCCGCCGTCCGCGCGCTGCGGCCCGACCTCATCCTGTCCAACCAGTCCCGGGACGGCGGCCGCTACGACGAGCTGCGGGCGATCGCCCCGACCGTCCTCACCGCCACCACCGGCGCGCCCTGGAAGGCCAATCTGCAGACCCACGCCGAGGCGCTCGGCCGGCAGGACGCCGCGGCGGCGTTCATGGCCTCCTACCAGCGGCACGTCAACCAGGTGACGGCCGCCCTCGGGAACGCCAGGGCGGGCGGCCGGAAGGTCAGCCTGGTCCGCTTCGTCGAGGGCGGCGGGATCCGCCTCTACGGCCGACAGACCTTCCCCGGCGCCGTCCTCGCCGACGTCGGCGTCCCCCGCCCGGACTCCCAGAACGTCGACCGGCCGGACCTGGAACTCCCGCCGGACCAGCTCGCCAGGGCCGACGGCGACCTGCTCCTCTACGCCGGCTACGGCGACCCGGAGCGCAACGGCCTCACCGCCACCCTCGCGAGCCCCGGCTGGCAGGCCCTGGAGGCCGTCAGGGCCCACCGCGCCTTCCCCGTGGACGACCAGCTGTGGTTCCAGGGCGTCGGCTGCACCGGCGCCAACTACCTCCTGGACGAACTCCAGCGCTTCCTCGGCGCCTGACCGGCTCCTGCCCGGCTCCTGACCGGCTCCTGCCCGGGACGCCCCCGCCGCCGGTCAGTCGTCCTGGTCGGCGGTGGCGTTGAGGGAGGTGATGAGGGACGACAGGCGGGAGTTCCAGTTCTGGTAGGTCTGGCCCTCGATGGCGTGGCGCTTGGCGAGGTCGCGGACGGTGCGCTGGGCACTCTTCAGCTTGTTCGCGGCGTCGTCGGGATGCCCCTCGTTGAGGCGGGCGGTGGCCTCGTCGAGGGTGCGGAGCAACTCGATCTGGCGGGCCCGGTCCTTCTCCACCTGGGTCTGCGCGACGCTCTGGCGCAGGGCGTTGATCTGCACCAGCGGGGCCTGGTTGTGCGGCGCCTGGGTGGTCGGGGCGGCCGAGGGCGTCGGGGACGCAGTGGTGGCCGTCGGGGTCGGCGCCGGGGCCTGCGCCGGGGCCGCTGCCGGGGTGACCGGCGCGGTCGCGGAGGGCCTGGCGGACGGCGCGGCGGCGGGCGTGGCCGGGTCGTCGAAGGCGGTGAGGGCGAGCATCGCCGCACCGGCCGCACCGGCCAGGCCCAGCGCCCCGAACACGATCGGCCGACGACGGCTCTCCCGCACCGGCTCGGCCTCCGGGAACGGACCGGCGGCCGGGATCGGCGCCATCACCGACGTGGCGGCCGGCGGCACCGGCTGCGGCGGCAGGAGCGTGGTGTGCCGCTGGTCGCCCGGCGGCGGCGCGGCCTGGGGGAAGGCCGCGGCGAGCAGTTCGGTGGTCGGGTCGGCGGGCACCAGCCCCGGGACGCAGGCCAGCAGTTCGGCCCGCGCGACGGCGGCGTCGGCGGGGCGGTCGGCCGGGTGCTTGGCGAGCAGCCGCAGCACCGCCGCGTCCAGGGCGGGCGGCAGGCCGGGCCGCCGGACGGAGGGCGGCAGCGGCAGCTCACCGACGTGCTTGTAGGCGATCGCCACCGGGGTCTCGGCCGCGAACGGCGGTGCGCCGGTGAGCATCTCGGTGAGCACGCAGCCGACCGCGTAGAGGTCGGTGCGGCCGTCCAGCGGGCTCGCGGTGGCCTGCTCGGGCGACAGGTAGGCGGCGGTGCCGAGCACCGAGGCGGTCTGGGTGAGGTTGTGCGAGGAGCCCGCGCGGGCGATGCCGAAGTCCACCACCTTCACCCCGCCGTCGTGGGTGATCATGATGTTGCCGGGCTTGATGTCCCGGTGCACCAGACCCGCCGCGTGCGCGTGGGCCAGCGCCTCGCAGACCGCCGCCGCGATCCCGACCGCCTGCTCGACCGGCAGCCCCGGGCGCTGGGCCAGCAGCACGGCCAGCGACCGGCCCTGCACCAGCTCCATCACGATGTACGGCGAGCCCTGGTCCAGGCCGGAGTCGAAGACCATCGCGATCCTCGGGTGGACCAGCATCGCGGCGTGCTGCGCCTCGCGGCCGAACCGCTCGGCGAACCTCGGGTCGTCGGCGAGCCCCCCGTTGAGGACCTTGACGGCCACCTGGCGGCCCAGCACGTGGTCCACCCCGCGCCAGACGGTGGCCATGCCGCCGACGCCGAGTATCTCGACGAGCTCGTAGCGCCCGTTCAGCGCGCGTCCGATCACCTGGAACCGCTCCCCTCAGAGGCCCTGCCCGGGGTCCCGGACCGCCTCGTGCACGTGTGCACGATAGCCCCCGGGGGCGACCGGCTCCGGCGGTGCGTCGTGGTACCCGGCCTCGCCGGGCCCGCCCTGGGGCCCGGTTCGGGGCGGTACCCGCAGGCTGCCGTACCGCTGCATCCGCTGCCAGCGCAGCCGCGAGCCGGCCAGTGCGGTGAACACCGAGTGGACCACCACCAGGTACATCAGCTGCCGGTGGACGAACTGCTGCAGCGGCAGGGACCACAGCGGTCCGAGCGGCTCCCGGTCCAGCCGGAACGCGTAGACCGACATCAGCAGCTGGACCAGCAGGAACGCCGCCCAGAGTCCGACGATCCGCAGCGGGTCCAGGAACACCAGCCCGTACAGCGCGAAGACGTCCACCGCCGGGGCGAGCAGCGGCAGCAGCACCTGGAACACCAGCAGGTAGAGCACGCCGCGCCGGCCGAGCTTGCCCGCCTGCCCGCGCTGGCGCAGCGCGCCGCGGTGCTTCCACATCGCCTGCATGGTGCCGTAGCACCAGCGGTAGCGCTGACGCCAGAGCGCGCCCAGCGAGGCCGGCGCCTCCGTCCAGGCCACCGCGCGCTCCTCGTAGACGACCCGCCAGCCGTCCCGGCAGAGCGCCATGGTGAGGTCGGTGTCCTCGGCCAGGGTCTCCTCGCCGACGCCGCCGACGGCCAGCAGCGCCGAGCGGCGGAAGGCGCCGACCGCGCCGGGCACGGTGGGCATGCACTCGGCGAGGTCGAAGAACCGGCGGTCCAGGTTGAAGCCGACCACGTACTCGATGTGCTGCCAACGACCCAGCAGGCCACCCCGGTTGACCACCTTGGCGTTGCCGGAGACGGCGCCCACGGTCGGGTCGGCGAAGGGCTGGACGAGCATCCGGACGGCGTCCGGCTCGAAGACGGTGTCGCCGTCCACCATCACCAGCAGCTCGGCCCGGGCGGCGGCGATGCCGGTGTTGAGGGCGGCCGGCTTGCCCGCGTTGGCCTGCCGGATCACCCGCAGGTAGGGGAGGTTCAGCGACTCGACGAGGTCGGCGGTGCCGTCGGTGGAACCGTCGTCGACGACGATCACCTCGACCGGGTGGTCGGAGGCGAGCAGCGAGCGGACGGCCGCCTCGATGCCGGCCACCTCGTTGTACGCGGGCACGATCACGCTGACCGGCTCGGTGACCGGCGGGCCCCACGGGCGGCGGCGGCGCAACCGCTTGTGCCGCCGGGCGGCGAACAGCACGGCGACCGCGCGCAGCACGCTGACCGCGCCGGCCGCCCAGAGCAGCCACCCCAGCACGGTGAGCGTCCAGTCGCCGGCCCGCAGCATCTGGATCAGCGCGAGGCCCTGCCAGTGCTCGGCCGAGGTGGCCTTGCGGACCGGGTCCGGCAGGCCGACGGCCTCGCTCACCGTGGTGAACCGGGCGCCGTGCGCCTTGAGCTGGGAGAGGATGCCGTCCAGCGCGGCGACGGTCTGCCAGCGGTTTCCGCCGGCGTCGTGCAGCAGCAGGATCCGGCCGCTGCCGCCGCGGTCGGTGGGGGCGGTGGCGGCGCCGATGATCTCCTCGACGCCGGGGCGCCGCCAGTCCTCGCTGTCCCGGGTGGAGAGCACGGTCAGGTACCCCTCGCGCCCGGCCTGTTGGACGGCGGCCCAGCCCGGGTCGTCCAGCGCCTCGGCGGTGGAGGAGTACGGCGGGCGCAGCAGCGCGCTGGTCACCCCGGCGGCGCCGGCCAGGGTCAGCTGGGTCTCACGCAGCTCCAGCGAGCGGCGCCAGGCGGGCTGGGCGCCGAGGTCGGTGTGGGTGAAGGTGTGCACGCCGAGCTGGTGGCCCTCGGCGACGATCCGGCGGACCAGGTCGGGGTGGGCGGCGGCCTGGGTGCCGACGACGAAGAAGGTGGCGCGCACGCCGGCCCGGCGCAGCGTGTCGAGGACCTCCGGGGTCCAGCGCGGGTCCGGGCCGTCGTCGAAGGTGAGCGCGACCGTGCCGGGGGCGGGCGCGGCGGTGCGGGGCTTCGGGCCGCCCGCGTCGATCACCGGGCCGCCGGTGCGGACCTCCTGCGGGACGGTCGCGTTGCCGGCCGGGTGGGCGGCGGCGTCGGGGCGCGTGTCGAAGAGGTGCTGGGTGTAGCCCTGGAGCAGCAGGGCGCCGGCGAGGGCCAGCAGAAAGGC
>NZ_LGDO01000301.1:0-673 GCF_001279805.1 Streptomyces sp. XY431 | reverse complement strand
GGGCCGGGGGTATGGAGGGTGGGCGGTACCGGCGGCTTCAGTCGCTGGGGATGGTGTGGGACGAGCAGGAGGCCGCGTTCCAGGAGAACCTGGCCGCGGCCCGGGCCTGGTACGCCGAGCACGGCACCCTGGCCGCCCCGCGCGGGGCGGTGGCGCTCGGCAAGGCGGTGGGCCAGTGGTTGTCGAACTGCCGGCGCCCCGGGGCGCTGGAGGGTCAGCCGAAGCGGGCCGCGGCGCTCGCGGAGATCGACCCGGACTGGAACCCGCAGTGGCCCCTCGTCTGGCAGCGGCACCTCGCCGGTGTCGCCCTGTGTCTGGACGGCGGCGCGACCCTGGCGGACCTGGTACCCGGAGTCAGCGTGCACGGCGACGACATCGGGCGGTGGCTGGAGCGCCAGCGCCGCCCCACGGTGTGGAACGGTCTGTTCCCCGGACAGCGCGAACACCTGACCCGCCTCGGCATCCAGCCCCTCCCCTCCCCCGACGCGCGAGACGCAGCGCAGGGCGGGCAGGGCGCGGCGGCGGATGGGCTGAAGGTGGCTGGTGGGGGTGGTGCGGCGTTCGAGCGGGGCGTGGCGGCTCTTGCGCAGTACGCCGAGCGGGAGCAGCGGGTGGTGGTGCCGCGGGGGCATGTGGAGGTGTTGGCGGACGGGAGCGAGGTGAAGCTCGGGGT
>NZ_LGDO01000300.1:0-696 GCF_001279805.1 Streptomyces sp. XY431 | reverse complement strand
ATGCCCTGGCGCAGTGCCAGCGGCAGGCCCTGCTCGACGGCCGGCTGCGCCTGGGCGACCGGGGCCGGGGCGGGCTGCTGCGCGGCAGCCGCGGCGGCGCCCATGTCCTCGGGGCTGGCCGGGTCGGCGGTGACGGTGATGCTCACGACGTCCTCCAGCGGATCGCGGTGGCGGCCGGTCGGCCGGCCCCGTCCCCGGACGCGCCGCGCCCGCCCAGCCGGGACGGCGGGGCGGGCGGAGGCGGGCCGGAGGCGAGACCGGGCGGCCGGTCAGCGGACGTTGTTGTTGACCGTCCCCTTCCATCCGGCGGACTGCTTGCCGATGGTGACCTCGGTGTGCTGGTGGAACATCGCGAGGACGGGGCCGAACGCGGTGGAGCTGTCGCCGCTGGCGGTCGCCCCGGCGCCCGCGCTGGAGGCGACAGAGCGGAGCTTGCCGAGAAGCGCGGCGACGCCGATCACCACGGCGGCCACCGTGGCGGCCGCCCACATCAGCACTTTGCCGATCTGGTCCGCGTAGGGGGCGACCTCGCCGACCCCCGCGCCGACCATCCACGTCAGGCCGCCGACGGCAAGCGCTCCGGCGCAGCCGTAGAGGATGCCCTGGCGCAGTGCCAGCGGCAGGCCCTGCTCGACGGCCGGCTGCGCCTGGGCGACCGGGGCCGGGGCGGGCTGCTGCGCGGCAGCCGCGGCGGCG
>NZ_LGDO01000299.1:0-723 GCF_001279805.1 Streptomyces sp. XY431 | reverse complement strand
TACCAGGGGTATCCGCCGCCGCGGCAGGGGGGAGGGGCTATTCGGCGACGGCGATCTGCTCGCGGTGGGGGGTGGCCGGGCCGGGGAGCTGGTGGGTGACGGCGGTGGCGAGGTCGGCCTGGGCGAGCCGGTCGCCGAGGACCTGGGGGCCGCCCACGCGGTAGGGGCCGGGGCCGGGGGGGGGGCGGTCGAGGTCGAGGGGCGGGGTGACGACGACCCAGTCGAGGGTGGCGGGGGAGTCGCGGAGCAGGTCGAGGGCGGCGGCGTGGCCGAGGGAGAAGGCGCGGTGGGCCTCGGGGAAGGCGGGGTCGTCGTGGACGGCGACCCCGGGGGCGGTTTCCAGGGTGGTGGCGATGCCGACGTGGACGAGGCGGTGGACGCCCGCGCTGGCGAGGCCGGTGATCAGGGCGCGGGTGGCGGCGGGGTAGAAGTCGCCGGCGGGGACGTCGGGCGTGTAGACGGTGCTGACCGCGGCGGCGTGGCCCCGGGCGGTGGCGGCGACGGCAGCGGGATCGGTGACGTCGCAGGGGGCCAGGGTGATCCCGGGGCCGGCCAGGTCGGGGTGCCGTTCGGGGGCGCGGACGGCGGCGGTGACGGTCAGTCCGCGGCGTCGGGCCTCGGCGACGACGGCGCGGCCGACCTGGCCGCCGGCGCCGAAGACGACGAGGTCGGTGGTGGTGGCGGGGGTGCGGTTCATGGCGGTCTCCGTCGGTGGGTCGGGGC
>NZ_LGDO01000298.1:0-729 GCF_001279805.1 Streptomyces sp. XY431 | reverse complement strand
GGCGAGGAGGGCGGGGAGCATCAGGGTGGCGTGTTCGGCGTAGCCCCGGGGGGACGGGTGGACGCCGTCGGGGCCGAGGAGGTGGTCGGCCCGGTCGCGGAACTCGGGGCCGGAGGAGGCCGCCACCGGGATGCCGGCGCGTTCGGCGGCCCGGGCCTGGCGGTGGGCGAGGCGGTGGGAGCGGGGTGCGCCGAGGAGACGGGCCGGGGCGCGGAACCCGGGGGCGTGGCCGGGGTCGGGGCAGGGCACGACGACCGGGTGCCAGCCGGTGTCGCGGAGCCGCTGGAGCACCAGGGCGAACCGGCGGGCGGCGCGGCCGAGCGGGAGCGGGGGGAGTACGTCGTTGCCGCCGACGATCAGCACGGCGATGCCGGGCCGGATCCGTTCCGCCCGGGCGACCTGCTGCCGCAGGGCCGCCGTGGTGGCGCCGACCCGGGCGAGCACCCGCAGGTCGACGGGGCGGTCGAGGCGCTCGCCGAGGGCCTGCGCGAGCCGGGCGCCGAGGGTCTCCTCGGGCCGGCCGGCGCCGAGGCTCCGGGCGAGCGAGTCACCGAGCATCAGCAGGGTGAGCGGCCGGGGGTCGGCGGGTTCGGCCGGGCCGTAGCGGCCGTCGGCGGGCGGGACGGTCCAGTCGGCGGGCGGGCGGCTCATCACCAGTCGCTGGTAGAGGCGGGCGGCGGTGAGCCGGGCCCGGGCGAGCGGCCGGCGGGTGGCGGGGGTGGGCATGGC
>NZ_LGDO01000297.1:0-733 GCF_001279805.1 Streptomyces sp. XY431 | reverse complement strand
CGACGACGATCTTCGCGGAGGTGGTGGCGCGGGTGGGGGCGGCCGCGTTAGAGCTTGCGAAGTCCACTGAGGACCCTTTCGAGCAGCGTGACGTCGGGCGTTCCGCCCGACTCGCCCGCGGCGGCGGGCTGGTGGATGGCGACGAGACCGGCCTCGGCCAGGTCGGCCACGAGGATCCGGGCGACACCGAGCGGGACACCGGCGAGCGCGGAGATCTCCGCGATGGACTTGACCTCTCGGCAGAGGTTGACGATCCGGGCGTGCTCGGGCAGCAGGCCACCGGTCCGCTCGGCGGAGCCGGTGGTCGAGATCAGGGCCTCGATCGCGAGCTGGTACCGCGGCCGGGTGCGGCCACCGGTCATCGCGTACGGGCGGACCAGCGGCTGCTGCTCGTAGCCGTCGGACTGCTGCCCGCCGTAGCCGCTGCCGTACCCATTGCCGTACGAGCCGGCGGGATTCGAAGGCGGGGTCATGGGTCCTCCTTGTGCTGCAGCCTGGGGCAGCCGGTTCCAGCTGGGGCGATGCCAGCTGAGGCGAAATCAGCTGCCTGAGGGTAGCTGAGGGCGGAACGCCGGGTCCGGTCGGGTCGGACCCGGCGGGGAGGTGGGACGGTTGAAGTACCGCTCAGGGCGACTCAGTGCAGGAGACTGCCCTGGAGTTCTGCGCGGAGTGCGGGGGTGAGGACCGCGCCGGCGCGGTCGACGAGGAGGGCCATCTCGTAGCCGACCAGGCC